>JALDXR010000403.1:0-4100 GCA_032154865.1 Nocardioidaceae bacterium | reverse complement strand
GTCTCGGTGACCGTGCTCGCGTTCTTCCTCTTGATCGGCTTCGTGTTCTGGATCACGAGCCTGCACGACCGACCTGATTTCGAGGACCGGGCCAAGGCCCGACACCCCCAGGGCGCTGGTGGGGTCTCGCCGGAGTTCGCCGTGGAAACGCCAGGCGAGCATAGGCGGACGTCATGATCCCGCTTCCCGCCAGGATTGCCCTGCTCGTCCTCGCGACCACCGCGTTCTATACCTATGTCGGTCAGCTGGTGCCGCAGAAGGAAGTGCTTCCTCCCCAGGAAACCATCCTGAGGGCAGACATGACGACTGCCGACATGGTCACGACCGGCCGCCAGATCATGGATGGGAAGGGTCTCTGCATGACCTGCCATACGATCGGCAGATCGGGGGCGCTCCGCGTGCCGGGGTTGAACGATGTTGAGTACTTCGCGCAATCGCTCTACGCACCCGACACCTTCATCGTCTCGGGGTTCAACCCTGGAATGCCGGCGATCAACAGGGCCCCGATTGGCCTCACCGATCAGGAGATCCTCTGCGTCATCGCAGCGCTCCAGAGTCTCGGCGGGACGGCGACGGTGACGCTCCAAACGAGCCACACCTATTACACGCCACCGGGCGCAACGCCTGGCGAGAAACCAGACGAGAAGGCCGAGCCAGGCGAGAAGCTGCCGCTGCTGGCTCCAGGCAACAACACGCCGGGCGCGGCGCCGCCGCCAGCGCCTCCCGCGAAGAAAGGGGCATGACGCGATGAACATTCTCGTGGTCCTCGCGGTGCTTGTGGTCTTCGGACTACTGAAGTTCCGTCGGGCCAATCTGTTCACGTGGGCGATCGCATGGTGGGTCGGGTGCTACCTCCTGTTCCGATTTGGATTCGCCGCGCCGATTCCCTCGTCTGTGATCTCGATCTACATGGGCATCGTCTCCCTCGCGCTCATGGCGTTCGTGTCGTCGAGCCAGGAACGTCGTGAAGAAGTCTCGCGCCCGCTCCTCACGCTCATGACGGAGAAGCGGTACACGCCGCTGCTCGTGGCCACGATCGTCGCGATACCGGCGCTCGCGGCCGCGAACGTCTACGTGCAGATGAACGTCCCGCTCGAGCCTCCGTTCTTCCCGCGGACGATCCATCCTGCATCGCCTCCCGACGTCACGGTTCACGACAAGAAGATCGCGATCGAGACCGGCGACAGCCCCTTCCGGCAGCTCGAAACGTCGAACCCGGAAGAGTTCAGGAAACATGTGGAGAACGGGCGCCGGGTCTACTACCAGAATTGCGTCTTCTGCCACGGCGACAACCTGGGCGGCAATGGCATGTTCGTGCACGGGCTCGACCCGATCCCGACCAACTTCGCCGACGGCGACACGATTGCGAATCTTCGAGAGACGTTCCTGTTCTGGCGTGCCGCCAAGGGAGGCCCCGGACTGCCGGAAGAGGGCGGCCCCTGGGACTCGGCGATGCCGGCCTGGGAGAAGTTTCTGAAGGAGGATGAGATCTGGGATGCCATCCTCTTTATCTACGATTTCACCGGTGAGCGGCCTCGCGCGTTGGAGACTCACCAATGATCGCTCGCGTTATGGTGCGCGGGTGTGTCGCTGTCCTGCTCCTCTCGTTGTGTGCGTGGACGATGGGGACGACAGCCACGGACACGACGGGGACGCTGCTGCGCGCGCTTGCGCTGAGCGACGCGGGTATGGTCGGAGTCGAAGCGCAGGGTCCAGACCTCGGCACCGACGCACAGCGGGAGTCGGGCAAGACGCTCTACCTCAAGTACTGTGTGCAGTGCCATGGAGAGAAGGGCGATGGTGACGGGTACGCCACCCCGCACCTGCTTCCCAGGCCACGCGACTTCACTAGTGGCAAGTTCAAGGTTCGGACAACTTCCAATGGTGCGCTCCCGACGCATCAGGACATCATCAACATCATCAGGCGCGGCATGCCTTACACCTCGATGCCCGCCTGGCCCGATCTGTCGGATCAGGAATTGTCGGATCTCGCCTACTTCATCAAGACCTTCTCCCCCAACTTCTCTGCCGCCGAGAGTGTGCCCGCGGTCGTGGAGCTGCCGAGCGCGCCGGCCGCCACACCGGAGACGATTGAGCTCGGGAAGAAGCTCTACGCAGAAACCGGCTGCCTGAAGTGCCACGGGAACCTCGGCCGGGGCGACGGACCGTCGGCGCCAACTCTGGTTGACGAGTTGAATCACCCGATCCGCGCGGCGGACCTCACGCAGCCCTGGACCTTCCGCGCAGGTTCTTCCCGCGAGGACATCTTCAAGACGATGAGCACGGGGTTCAATGGCACGCCGATGCCATCGTTCGTCGATTCTCTCAACACCGAGCAACGATGGGCGATCTCTGACTTCATCGTCTCTCTCTCGGACGACGACGGGCCCGGCTATACCAACCTCGTCGTCGCCAAGTACGCCCTGGATCCGATCGATCTGGCAAAGGGAGCCGCGATCTTCGAGTCTGCTCCTGTGGCCCGCTTTCCGATCATCGGACAGATCGTGGAGCCCGCACGCCAGTTCTCTCCTCCCGCCACCTCCGTGACCGTGCAGGCAGTCTACGATGCCGAGTCGATCGCCCTCCTGGTTCGCTGGAACGACATGGGCGCGGATAAGACGGGGAAGAACGAGCCGTCTCTTCCAGTACCGCCGGAGGAAGAGCAGTTCTCCCCCGGAGCCGCTCAGCCGACCGACACGAACCCCTTCGGCGACGCGGAGGTGGCGCCCGCCGAGCCTGCGGACCCCTTTGCCGATCCAGTCGTCACCGTTCCGGCATCCGAGTTTTCCGACGCTGTCGCGATCCAGATTCCGACGCTGACGCCGACGAGTGCCCGCAAGCCCTACTTCATCTTTGGCGACGCGCAGAACTCGGTCGATCTCTGGTTCTTCGATCTCGCCCGCACCGAGCCGCTTCAGTTCACCGGCCGTGGAAGCGCGGATCTCGCGCCGAACGACACTGGTGATCTCACCGGTGCCGCCAGCTACGACCAGGGTGAATGGTCGGTCATCTTCAAACGGCCGCTTCGCGCCAGCGCGGGAGCCCCGTTCGTGCCCGGAGAGTTTCTGCCGATGGCCTTCTCGGTCTGGGACGGATTTTCGCGCGAACGTGGCAACAGGCGCGGTCTCACGGCCTGGTACTCCATCTATGTCGAGCCGCAAGTTGTCCCATCGGCCATTGGTCCGATGGTGAGGACGGCGCTGCTCATTCTCGTCATCGAGCTGGCCCTGATCGGCTGGGTGCGGTGGCGTCATCGCCAAGGCGCGCGCGGAGAGCTCGGCGGGGAGCCGAGCCACCCGGCAGCCACCAGAGCGTAGCTGTCGGGTATTCGGAGGATCTCATGTACAAGAGCATTTACGTTCCCGTCGATAACTCAGACCACTCCAACCGCGCTGTCGCGTGCAGCCTGGAGTTGGGGAAGGCGTACTCGGCGAAGCTGGTCGGCTGCCATGTCTATGCGGCAAAGCTGCACGACTATCGCTTCAGGCAGATGGAGTACACCCTGCCCGAGGAGTACATCGACGAGGTGGAACTGGAGCGCCAACGAAAGATCCACGACAGCCTCATCACGATGGGCCTCAAGCTCATCTCTGACAGCTATCTCGATGGCATGTCGCGGCAATGCAAGGAGTCGAACCTCGAGTTCGAGGCTCGGATGATGGACGGCAAGCATCACGCCGAGATCCTCAAGGACATCGTCGGCTCACAGTACGACTTGGTCGTGATTGGCGCGTTGGGCATCGGGCGAGCCCGCGACAGCGTGATCGGCTCGGTCTGCGAACGCGTGGCCCGACAATCCGACCGCGATGTCTGGGTGGTCAAGCACGTGCCCGAGCCGGGCGAGTCGGAGCGCGACACGATCCTGGTCGGCGTCGACGGCAGTCCCCAGTCGTTCGGCGCGCTCATGACCGCCATCGACCTGGCCCGCACGTTCGGCAAGAAGGTCGAGACGATCGCCGTCTACGACCCCTACCTGCACTACTCCGTGTTCAACGGCATCGTCAACGTCCTCACCGAGCAGGCCGCGAAGGTCTTCCGCTTCGAAGAGCAGAATCAGCTGCACGAGGAGATCATCGACACCGGGCTCGCGCAGATCTATC
>JALDXR010000402.1:0-4102 GCA_032154865.1 Nocardioidaceae bacterium | reverse complement strand
CTCCCAGACCGCGTAGGGCATCAGCGGAACACGGCGTGGAGCATCCGGAAATGACGACACCTGGCCGGTGTCGAGGTCGACGACGCTCATGTCGACGGTCAGCGCGTGTGCTCCGTCGGGTGAGAGGGTGTAGGTCCGCTGAGGCCAACAACTGGTGACGAGATAGCGGGTCACGGCGTCGCCTGCAATCTCGGCGGCACGCTGACAGGCGGCCCGAGGCGGCAGGTCCACCGGCCCCCCTTGCCCTTTCGAGCTGGACACCAGTGCGCGTGTCATGTCGTCGCTGACCACCCTGGGCTCATAGTGCAGATTCTCGGGGGAGTCGCTGCGGTCGGGATTCCAGAAGCGGACCTGGCCTGGGCCGCCGGCATAGACCGGATAGAGGAGCCCGGCCTCGACCAATTGGATCGGCTCAACGCCTCCACTCTCGTGGAGGCTTGCTACCTCGGTCAGTCGTTCGAGGTCGTACAGATGGATGCTGGTATCGGCGGTAACCGCCAGGCGGGTGTGATCGGAGGACAACACCGCCAACGCGCCGAACTCCCGCGAGCCCAACCAGGACACGTCGCCGCTCGCGTCGCGGACTCCGAACCGCCACTCATGGGCCGGGCCGACCTGCGTGTTTGTGGGGTGGGCCTACCTGGACTTGAACCAGGGACCTCTTCCTTATCAGGGAAGCGCTCTAACCGTCTGAGCTATAGGCCCGGGGTGGATCCGGCCCGTCCGAACCGGCCCCGGAAGATTACAACATCGCCGGTGGGCCGCCCAAGCGGGTTCGGTCCGTTGGATCGCGCCTCAGCGGTCCTCGGAGAGGGTCAGCTCCAGGCCGCCGAGCATTGTGGCCGCCAGGTTGTAGAGGAACGCGCCGAGGGTCGCGATCGCGGTGATCAGGATGACGTCGGCCGCGGCCACGATCATCGTGAGGCCGACCACGCGGCCCATGCCGACGTAGTCCCTGATGTCGAAGTCGGAGCTGTTGTCGGACAGCACGACGGCGACGCTCTCGTTGATCGAGTCCCACACGCCCGCCGCACCGAGTACGGCCCACACGATCGAGACCGCGACGACCGTGACGATCGCCAGTGCGATCGACAGGGCGAAGGCGATCTTCATGACCGACCAGGGGTCGACGCGTACGAGACGCAGCCGAGCCCGGCGAGGCCGGCCACGCGGCCGGTTGGTGCTGGGAGCGGGCTTGGGCTCCGCAGCTGGTCCCGGCCGAGGGGTGGGCGCAACGTGGTTCGGGGCTGGTGGCGCTCCCGGCGGTTGGAGGGTCGGGGCGTTGATTCGCGGCATCGCCTCGGTCGGCGGGCCGGAGGCCACGGGCGGCGTGCGAGTCGGCGGTCCGGGTTGCGCCTCCGGGGTGCGATTGACCGGACCCGGCGTGGTGTCGGCCGGTGGCGGGGTGGCCGGGGTTGGCCGCGCCTGTGGAGCGGGGCTCTTCGGCGCCTGCTTCGACGCCGGACCTGGTCGCGCGGCCGAAGCCGGTCGCGAGCCCGAGGACGGCCTGGATCCCGACGACGGCCGCGACCCCGAAGACTCTTGCGACCCTGCGGACTGCTGCGGTGCGCGACTGGGACGTCGCTGCTGCCGCGGTTGCGGCTGAGCTGGCGGTTCCCCTCCGTTGGAGTTCCACTTCGGCGGCGCCTGGGATACCCCGCCCGCTGGGCTGGGCTTCTTGGGGCCCGTCAGCGGTCGGTGCGGCGCCAACGGCGTCGACTCGTCGGTCTTGCGGTCGTTCATCACGACTCCTGCGCTGTCGTCTCGTCCGGGCCCGAGTCGGAAGCTTCGGAGACCGTATCCTCGGCCTCGTCGTCGAGCACGCCCCTCTCGGCATTGCGCGCGATTGCCACGACCGGGTCGCCGTCGGCCTTGGCAAACGTCAACCCCATGGTGTCACGCCCCTTCGGTAGGACGCCCGCCACCGCACTTCGGGTGACCTGACCGCTCTCCCGGACCGCCAACACCTCATCGGTGTCATTCACGACCAGGCCAGCGACCAGCTGCCCCCGTTCGTCGCTCAATCGGGCGGCCTTGATGCCAAGACCGCCGCGCCCCTGACGTCGATACTGCTCGACATCGGTCTTCTTGGCGAATCCACCGTCGGTGACGGTGAACACGTAATGCGGCTCGCCGGACGCCACGGTCTCGGCGAGGATCACCGACATCGACAGCAGCTCGTCCCCCTCACGGAACCGCATACCGGTCACGCCGGAGGTCGCGCGTCCCATCGGACGCAGCTGGCTGTCGTCGGCCCGGAACCGGATCGACTGACCCTTGCGGGAGATCAGCAGCAGGTCGTCCTCGGCGTGAACCAGCTCGGCCCCGATCAGCTCGTCGTCGTCCTCGCGGAAGTTGATCGCGATCAGGCCGGCCTGACGCGGGCTGTTGTAGTCGGCGAGACGAGTCTTCTTGACATAACCCCGCTTGGTCGCGAGTACGAGGTAGGGCGCCTGCTCGTAGTCGCGGATCGCGAGCACCTGGGCGATCTGCTCGTCGGGCTGGAAGCTCAACAGCCCGGCGACATGGCCGCCCTTGGCGTCGCGCGCCGCCTCGGGCAGGTGGTAGGCCTTGGTGCGATAGACCCGCCCAGCCGTCGTGAAGAACAGGATCCAGTGGTGCGCCGTCGTCGCGAACAGATGGGCGACGACGTCATCACCCCTGAGAGTCGCGCCGCGTACGCCCTTGCCCCCGCGCTTCTGCAGCCGATAGAGGTCGGTCTTCGTACGCTTCGCGTAGCCGCCGCGGGTGATCGTGACGACGACGTCCTCGTCTGGGATCAGGTCTTCCATCGACAGGTCGCCGTCGGCCGGCACGATCTGGGTGCGCCGGTCGTCGCCGTACTTGTCGACGATCGTCGCGAGCTCCTCGGACACGATCTGCCGCTGCCGCGACTCGTTGGCCAAGATGTCCTCGAGGTCGCGGATCTGCTCCTCGAGCTCGGCGAGATGGTCGATGATCTTCTGCCGCTCGAGGGCCGCGAGCCGACGCAGCTGCATGTCGAGGATCGCCTGCGCCTGGACCTCGTCGATCTCCAGGAAGTCCATCAGCCCGTCGCGGGCCTCGTCAGTGGTCTGGCTGCGCCGGATGAGCGCGATGACCTCGTCGAGTGCGTCGAGCGCCTTGACCAGACCGCGGTAGATGTGCGCCTGCCGCTCGGCTTCGCGGAGCCGGAAGCGAGTACGCCGCTGGATCACCTCGATCTGATGGGTGATCCAGTGCGTCACGATCGCGTCGAGGCTCAGCGTGCGCGGCACGTCGTCGACCAGGGCGAGCATGTTGGCCGCGAAGTTGTCCTGCAGCTGGGTGTGCTTGTAGAGGTTGTTGAGCACGACCCGCGCGATCGCGTCCCGCTTGAGCACCACGACCAGGCGCCGGCCGGTGCGGCTCGACGAGTCGTCGCGCACGTCGGCGATGCCCTGGACCTTGCCGGAGTCGGCGAGCTGGGCGATCTTGAGCGCCAGGTTGTCGGGGTTGACCTGGTACGGCAGCTCCGTGATGACCAGGCACGTACGGCCCTTGGAGTCCTCCTCGACGTCGACGACGGCCCGCATCGTGATCGAGCCACGGCCGGTCCGGTAGGCGTCCTCGATGCCGCTGGTGCCGACGATCAGACCGGACGTCGGGAAGTCCGGCCCCTTGATCCGCTCGAGCAGCGCCTCGAGGAGCTCGTCGCGGGGCGCGTCCGGGTGCTCCAACGCCCACTGGACGCCGTCGGCCACCTCGCGGAGGTTGTGCGGCGGGATGTTGGTCGCCATGCCGACCGCGATGCCGGCCGAGCCGTTGACCAGCAGGTTGGGGATCCGGCTGGGCAGCAGCACCGGCTCCTGGCTCCGGCCGTCGTAGTTGGGCCGGAAGTCGACCGTGTCCTGCTCGATGTCACGGACCATCTCCATGGCCAGCGGCGCCATCCGGCACTCGGTGTAGCGCATCGCGGCCGCGGGGTCGTTGCCCGGCGAGCCGAAGTTGCCCTGCCCCTGGACGAGTGGTGCCCGCATCACCCACGGCTGCGCGAGGCGCACGAGGGTGTCGTAGAGCGCCGTGTCACCGTGCGGGTGGTACTGCCCCATGACGTCGCCGACGATCCGGCTGCACTTGGAGA
>JALDXR010000401.1:0-4110 GCA_032154865.1 Nocardioidaceae bacterium | reverse complement strand
CGCAGGCGCGACGTCCTTCGGGTCGTCGATCGGCACCCGTACCGCAGTCGAGATGTAGGGACGCAGCAGCAGATACGCGCGGGCGTCGGCCTCGGCGCCGCCGGCTCGCCGGGTCTGTTCCCGGTCCAGCGGCTCGGCGACGCCACACAGGGTGAGCGGGATGTGCGCGCGTCCGGCCCAGAGCACTCCGTCGGCGACCGCGAGCCGCGCCGAACCGTAGTAGCCGACCAGTCCCACGACGAGCGCGAGGGCGACCGTGGCGGCAGTCCAGGCCAGCCACAGTGGCGTCGCCAGCACGAAGATCCACCACACCGTCACCACGAACCCGGCACCGACCAGCCACCAGGCGAGCGGGGCAGTCAGCCGCTCCTCGTACGACGCCTCGTCCACGCGGACAGCCTGGCACGCGAACCGGGACCGACGGCGGTAGGGTCACTGCGATGCTCGACGTACTGATCCAGCGGCTCGACGAGGGTGTCGAACTGCCGCACTACGCCCATCCCGGCGATGCCGGAGCCGACCTCCGTACGACGGTCGACGTGACCCTCGCCCCTGGTGAGCGGGCCCTCGTCCCCACCGGGATCGCGGTCGCGTTGCCGGTCGGATACGCCGCGTTCGTCCAGCCCCGCTCCGGCCTGGCGGCGCGGTGCGGACTGTCCCTCGTCAACTCGCCGGGCACTGTCGACTCCGGCTATCGCGGCGAGATCAAGGTGCTCCTGATCAACCTCGATCCCGCGGCTCCGATCGAGCTGTCGCGCGGCGACCGGGTCGCCCAGCTGGTGATCCAGCCGGTCGAGCAGGCCAGTTTCCGGGTCGTCGACGCCCTTCCCGACTCGGCACGGGGTGCTGGCGGCTACGGTTCGACCGGAGGTTTCAAGTCGGCCGACTCGGCACAGCAGGAGGCAACCGCGTGATCTTTCGCCGTCGCAAGGGCTCTCACGTGCGGCCGCCCGACGAGGTCGAGGAGGAGCCCGTCGAGGAGTCGATACCGGCCACCTACCGCGAGGAGGCCGGCCCGTGGGACGTCGACGAGCGCGAGGTCGACACCGACGACCCGAGCACGATCGACCTCGGCGGCCTGGTCGTCACCGGACGACCCGATCTCGAGCTGCGGCTGCAGACCGACCAGGCGACCGGTGCGGTCGGTGCCGCGCTGCTGGTGAGCGAGGACGGCGCCGTCGAGCTGCGAGCGTTCGCGGCGTCGCGGTCCGGAGGCGTCTGGGACGAGATCCGGCGTGAGATCGCCGCCGAGGCCTCCAACCGCGGGGGCACCGCGACCGAGACCGACGGGCCGTACGGTCCGGAGCTGCGGGTGAAGGTGCCGGTGAAGACCCCCGAGGGCCGTAACGCCACCCAGACGACCCGCATCGTCGGCATCGAGGGACCGCGCTGGCTGCTGCGGGCGACCTTCCTCGGCCAGGCCGCCGGCGACACCCCGCCCGACCACCCGTTGGAGCTGGCGGTCCGGGACGTCGTCGTCGTACGCGGCGGAGCGGCGATGGCGCCACGCGAGCCGATCCCCCTCCGCCTTCCGCACGGAGCGACTCCGGAAGAGCCGTCCGACGACTCCGACGACGCCTGACCGCCGTCTACGATTGAGTCATGGGCATCATGCGGCGGGCCTTGGACCGGTTCGCGGCCAGCACCGACGACCTCGAGGCCGAGGAGCTTCGCGGTGCCGCCGCGGCCCACGCCTGCGCGCCGATCGCCCAGGGCAACGACCGCGATGTCGTCACCGTGCACGGCACGCTCAAGGCCGTGACATTGCGTCCGCGAGGCGGTGTCGCCGCGCTCGAGGCGGAGCTCTACGACGGTTCCGGGTCGGTGACCCTGGTCTGGCTCGGCCGGCGCCGGATTGCCGGGGTCGACCCTGGCCAGCAGATGACCGTCCACGGCCGGCTCAGCCTGATCGAGGACGTACGCGTTCTCTACAACCCGCGATACGAACTGACCCAGTGAGAGTGAGTTGACCGAGTGACCGACGCCAGCCAGCCCTCGGCCGCCGAGACCAGGATCGCGGCGGAGTACGCAACGGTCGAGCAGCTCGTCCGGTCCCAGTTGTCCAAGGCGCTGGGTGGCGTCCGCGGCATGATCGAGGCCGCCGTCCCGACGGCGGCGTTCACGATCGCCTGGCTGACCTCCCGAGAGCTGCAGCTGTCGCTCGTGATCAGCGTCGGCCTCGCGGTTCTGCTCGTCCTCGTCAGGATCGTGCAGCGCCAGACGGTCCAGTTCGTGCTCAACAGCCTCCTCGGCATCGGCATCGGTGCCCTGTTCGCGATGCGGTCCGGCGAGGCGAAGGACGTGTTCCTGCCGGGCATCCTCTACAACGGTGCCTATAGCGCGGTCCTGGTGATCAGCATCCTGGTCGGTTGGCCGCTGCTCGGCTTCCTGATCGGCGCCGTGACCGGCGACCCGACCGGGTGGCATGCCGACAAGCCGATCGTTCGGCTCTGCACGCAGTTGACCTGGGTGCTCGCCGTGCCGTGCATTCTGCGGGTGCTCGTGCAGTATCCGCTCTACGCCGCCGACGAGCTCGGTTGGCTCGCCACGGCCAAGATCGTGATGGGCTGGCCGCTCCAGGTCGCCGCGCTCGCCCTCATGGCCGTCCTGCTCGGCCGCAACCACACGCCGTACACGCCGAAGCGCCCCGTGGAGGGCGGCGAGTCGGCCTAGCCGCAACGGCGATCCGCCCCATCCGGCCCAGCGGTCCGCCCCATCTGGTCCAGCGGTCCGCCCCATCTGGCCCGCCGGTCCGCCGTTTCAGGCGGATGAGCGGGCCATCTCGGGCGGATGGGCGGGGTCAGGCGTCCCCGGCCGGGTGGGCGTGCGGGGAGAGCAGGGAGGCGAGCGGCCCCTCCTGGTCCTGGGCCGCGACGAAGAGCAGCTCGTCGCCGAACTCGAGCGACCGATCGGCGTCGGGCGTGTGGATGCCGCCGTCGCGCAGGATGGCGACCAGCGCGACGTCGCTGGGCCACGGCACCTCGCCGACGCGCTCCCCGACGTACGGCGAGTCGCGCGGCAGCGTGAGCTCGACGAGGTTGGCGCTGCTCTGCCGGAAGGTGAACAGCCGTACGAGGTCGCCGATCGTGACGGCCTCTTCGACCAGCGCCGACATCAGGCGCGGGGTGGACACCGAGACGTCGACCCCCCAGGCCTCGGTGAACAGCCACTCGTTGTTGGGGTGGTTGACCCGGGCGACGGTACGGCCGACGGCGAACTCGGTCTTGGCCAGCAGCGAGACCACGATGTTCACCTTGTCGTCTCCGCTGGCGGCGATCACCACCTGGCAGCTGCCGAGGCCGGCCTCCTCGAGCGAGGACAGCTCACAGGCGTCGGCGAGCAGCCACTCGGCGTCCGGCACGACCTCGGACTTGATCGCCCGGGGGTCCTTGTCGATGAGCAGCACCTGGTGACCGTTCTCGAGCAGCTCCTGGGCGACCGACCGTCCGACGGCACCGGCACCCGCGATCGCGACCCGCATCAGTCCTCCTTCGGCCCGGCGGCCAGCGCGGCCTGCACCGCGGCGCTCCGCTCGTCGAGCATGAAGAGGTTCAGCAGATCCCCTTCTTGGATCATCGTGTTGCGGTCCGGGATGACGCCCGACCCCAGCCGGGTCAGGAACGCCACTCGGGCTCCGGTGGCGTCCTGCAGCGCGAGAACGGTCTGGCCGACCCACGACAGGGGTGCCGGGATCTGGTCGACCCGGACCGTGCCGGACGGATCGCGCCACAGCGGCTCGGCGTCGTCGGGCAGCAGGCGCCGCAGCACCTGGTCGGCCGACCACGTCACGGTCGCCACGGTCGGGATGCCGAGGCGTTCGTAGACCTCGGCGCGACCGGGGTCGTAGATCCGGGCGACGACGGTGTCGATGCCGAACTGCTCCCGGGCCACCCGGGCCGAGATGATGTTGGAGTTGTCGCCGCTGGAGACGGCGGCGAAGGCGCCCCCCTCCTCGATGCCGGCCTCGCGCAGGGTGTCCTGGTCGAAGCCGACCCCGGTGACGGTCGCAGGCGGCGCCTCGTTCACGCTCAACCACGGCTCGGTGGCGCTCGCGGCGATCACCTCGTGCACCAACACCTCGAACCCGTCGGTCATGATCGCGGCGGGCGT
>JALDXR010000400.1:0-4144 GCA_032154865.1 Nocardioidaceae bacterium | reverse complement strand
ACGAAGTAGACGACCCGCTTGCCCATGGAGACGGCGTGGTCGCCGATCCGCTCGTAGTAGCGGCCGAGCAGCGCGAGATCGATGGCCGGCTCGACGCCGTAAGCCCAGTCGTCGGACAGCAGGATGCGGAAGAGGGAGCGACGCAGTTGGTCCATCTCGTCGTCCTCGTCTTCGAGTCCACGCGCCGCTTCCACGTCACGGTCGGCCACGATCGTGGCGGTGGAGTCGACCATCCGAACGGCGATCGCCGCCATCCGCTCCATGGTCGGCTGCTGGGATTCTGGTACGGCACCGTCCGGCAGCCGCATCCGGGCCACCTTCGCGATGTGGACGGCGAGGTCCCCCATGCGCTCGAGATCGGCGACCATCCGCAGCGCGGCGACCAGCATCCTCAGATCGGTCGCGACTGGCTGCTGAGTGGCGAGGAGCTGCAATGCGCGCTCCTCGATCATCTCCTGGGTGGCGTCGATCTCACGGTCGCCCGAGATCACGGCCTCGGCGGCGGTCTGGTCGGCGCTGAGCAGGGCCTTGGTGGCCTCGTGCACGGCGTCACGCACCGAGGTAGTCATCGCGGCCAGGTCATCGACGATCGAGTCGAGCTGGTCGAAGTAAAGATCACGCATGATGGGAACACTAGGTAGCGAGGGTGACGGGCAGGCGACCTGTCGTGAACGAGACGTGAACAGTCATCGAAACCGCAGGTCAGCAGCGCCCATCATAGCGAAGCTCCGGTGAACTCCACCGTACGATCGAGATGTGGACGAAACTCTCGCCGGCGTCGCCATCGGCGCGGTGGGCGTATTGCTCGGCGTCGCGGCGGTGATCGCCTGGCGTTTCAGCGAACGCCAGCAAGGTGCGATTCCAGATCAACCGGACCCCTTGGTTCCCGCCGGAGTGGCGTCCGTCCTGACCGTGCTTCGCTCCTCGGCCGTTCTCGTCGACGGCAACGACATCGTGCTCAAGGCATCCGCTCCGGCGTACGCGCTCGGACTCGTGCGTGGCGATCGGGTTCGGCCGGGCGACCTGGCCGGCATGATCCACACCGTACGATCCACCGGCGAGATCCGAGAGGGTGAGCTCACCCTGACCCGGGAGCGGTCGAACCTTCCCATCCACGTGGTCGCCCGGGTGGCACCGCTCGGTTCCCGCCTGGTGCTCGTGCTGGCCGACGACCGCACCCGCGAGCGTCGCGTCGAGACGATCCGCCGCGACTTCGTCGCCAACGTGAGCCACGAGTTGAAGACGCCGGTCGGCGCGCTGAATCTGCTGGCCGAAGCGGTCGCCGAGGCGGCCGACGATCCGGAGGCGGTTCGTCGCTTCGCCGGGCGGATGCAGACCGAGAGCGATCGGCTCAACCGACTGGTCCAGCAGATCATCGAGCTGTCTCGCCTGCAGGGCGACGAGCTGATCGACGAACCGGCCGACGTACGGATCAACGACGTCGTCGAGGCGGCGCTGGACCGCGCCCGTACTGACGCCGAAGCCAAAGACATCGATCTGGCCGCCCGATGCGACGAAGACCTGCTGGTGTCGGGCAGCTCCGACCAGCTGCTCGTCGCCATCAGCAACCTGATCGAGAATGCGGTGACCTACAGCCCCGCAGGTGCCCGGGTCGCGGTCATGGCACAACGCCGGGAAGGCAACGACCGAGGCGGACCCACCGTCGAGGTCACGGTCAGCGACCAGGGCATCGGCATCCCCGAGTGGGAGCTGGACCGGATCTTCGAGCGGTTCTACCGCCTCGATCCGGCCCGGTCGCGCGACACCGGCGGCACCGGTCTCGGCCTGTCGATCGTGAAGCACGTGGCGGCCAGCCACGGCGGGGAGATTGTCGTCTGGAGCGAGCCGGGACAGGGCTCGTCATTCACCTTGAGATTGCCGGCTGCTGACACCACCCCGGACGATCCGACACTCATGCCGCGATCCGCCGATCCATCCCGCGACTCGGAGCGACACGATGTGGGTCTTCGGAGGACGAGTGACGGATCGACCGGTGCGCTGGTGTCGCCGCGAGAGATATCCGACGTTCAACAGGAGGCTCCGTCGTGACCCGTGTACTCGTTGTCGAGGACGAGGACAGCTACAGCGACGCACTGGCGTACGTCCTGCGGAAGGAAGGCTTCGAAGTCGCCGTCGCCCAGACCGGACCTGACGCGCTGGCCGATTTCGAACGGCATGGCGCCGACATCGTGCTGTTGGACCTGATGCTGCCGGGCCTGCCGGGCACCGAGGTCTGTCGCCAGCTGCGGCAGGTGTCCAACGTGCCGGTCATCATGGTCAGCGCCAAGGACGCCGAGGTCGACAAGGTCGTCGGGCTCGAGCTCGGCGCCGATGACTACGTGACGAAGCCCTACAGCCCGCGTGAGCTGGTCGCTCGGATCCGGGCCGTGCTGCGCCGGGGGAACGACCAGGACCTCGCGCCCACGACGCTGGAGTCCGGCCGGGTCCGCATGGACGTCGAACGGCACGTGGTGAGCGTCAACGGAGATGACATTCGGTTGCCGCTGAAGGAGTTCGAGCTTCTCGAGATGTTCCTTCGCAACAGCGGCCGGGTCCTCACGCGGGGACAGCTCATCGACCGGGTCTGGGGAGCCGATTACGTCGGGGACACCAAGACACTGGACGTGCACGTCAAGCGACTAAGGGCCAAGATCGAGCCGGACCCGGCGAACCCGCGCTACCTCGTGACGGTCCGCGGGCTGGGATACAAGTACGAAGCCTGAGCCGGGCCTAGTCGGTGGGCACGGCGATGTCGTCGTACCAGTCGGTGTTCTCCCGCGTCACGACGGGCACTTGGAGCCGTACCGGCTCGGCCGCGGCGTCGAACCCGAGGTTGAGCCACACGAACTCACCCGCGGCGAAGTTGTCGCCCGAGACGGTGGCGACCGGCTCTTCCCCGACCTTGACCGACTCGTTGGGCTCCAGCGCGATGCCGCCCGAGACCAGCGTGGAGTCGATCGGCTCCTCGCTGAGCGTGGTCACTGTCATCTCGTTGAGCGTGATCGTCGGCGGGAGCTCGACGTCGTCGTCGAACTCGCCCGGGTTGTAGACGAGCGTCGTGGACAGCGTCCCGGTGCCGTCGGCGTTGTCCACGATCAGCGCGTTGAGCACGTCGACGCCGCCGCCACGGGCGTTGGTCCCGGCTGCCGGGTCATAGACCGCGTTGGTCTGGGCGTCGAAGCTGGTGGAGCAGCCGGAGAGGGCCACGAGCGTCGCGCCGGCCGCGAACATCCCGCGCAGTCGCCGGCTCGACGGCGTCGATCCGAGGGTGATGGGCACGGCGCACTCCTCCGCGGCGGCTGGTCGGTTCGCACAGCTTACCGACGAGGCGACGCGACTCCGCACGCCGCCCAGTGGTGGCGACACGGCCCGAAGTATTACCCGCGCGTGAGACACGAAACGGCCTGTTTGTCAAGCCCGAATCCCTGGTCTGACCTGCGCAAACGCCAGATTAGTGCAACTCGTCACGTGATAGAATGGACCTCAGGAAGGGGTCATACATGACTTTCACTGTCGGCGAAACGGTTGTCTACCCGAACCACGGAGCGGCCGTCATCGAGAATATCGAAACCCGGCAGATCAAGGGCGAAGACAAGACCTACCTGGTGCTTCGCATCGTCGCACAGAACGATCTCGTCGTTCGGGTGCCGGCGTGCAACCTCGATCTGGTTGGTGTTCGAGACGTGGTAGACCAGGATGGTCTCGAGCGGGTCTTCGACGTGCTGCGTGAGGAGCACGCCGAGGAGCCCACCAACTGGTCGCGGCGCTACAAGGCCAACCTCGAGAAGCTGCACTCAGGAGATGTTCTGAAGGTAGCTCAGGTTGTCCGTGACCTGTGGCGTCGTGAGCAGGACCGCGGACTCTCGGCAGGGGAGAAGCGCATGCTGGCCAAGGCCCGCCAGATTCTGGTCTCGGAGCTGGCGTTGGCCGAGCACACCAACGAAGACAAGGCCGAGGCCCTGCTCGACGAGGTGCTCGCCTGCTGAAGTGATTTCGTTCGATCCATGACGAGGCCCCGGTGTCTGCCGGGGCCTTCGTCATATCCAGGCCCGGAATTCGGGTCGCGGTCGGGGTCACACGCGCCACCCGATTACCACGTTCTCGTGGTGTCTTGGCACTCTGCACGGCGTCGACACCATGCAGA
>JALDXR010000399.1:0-4145 GCA_032154865.1 Nocardioidaceae bacterium | reverse complement strand
TCAGCGTCCCTCCAGGAGGGGGCCGGCCGGGTCGTGGTCGAGTCCGCGCCGGGCCGCCGCGAGCCCGGACAGCGCCTCGAGTACGACCCGGTTGGCGAGGTACGCGGTGAGCTCGGCGTGATCGTACGGCGGCGCCACCTCGACCACGTCGATGCCGACGACGGGGAGCTCCAGGCAGATCCGGCGCACCGAGTCGAGCAGTTGCCGGGCCGACAAGCCACCCGGCTCCGGCGTCCCCGTACCCGGGGCGTGGGCCGGATCGCAGACGTCGATGTCGACCGACAAGAAGACGCCGTCGCAGTCGTCGGTCGCGATCCCGAACGCCTCGGCGAGGCAGGCGTCGAGGCCACGGGCGCCGATCTCGGTCATTTCGTAGGAGCGCATCCGCTGCTCCGCCATCCACTCCAGCGTCGGCGGCTCCGGCCAGTAGCCACGCAGCCCGATCTGGAGGAACCGGTCCCCACGCAGCGCGCCGGACTCGATCAGCCGCCGCATGGGCTGGCCGTGGCCGTAGAGCGATCCGAACGCGATGTCGCCGGTGTCGGCGTGGGCGTCGAAGTGCAGCATCGAGATCCGGCCGAACCCGTGGTGGCGGGCGACTCCGGTCGCGTCCGGCAGCGTGACCGTGTGATCGCCGCCGATGATCAGCGGCAATGCGCCTCCGGACCGCACCGCGAAGACCGCGTCCTCCAGCGCCCGGATCGACGTCTCCACGTCACCGGAATACATCATGACGTCGCCGGCGTCGCGTACGACGAGATCCTGCAGGGCGTCGACCCGGAGCGCGAGATGCGGCCGCGAGCCGTCCTGCGGCAGGTAGCACGCCTGGCGTACTGCCATCGGCCCGAACCGCGCCCCCGAGCGATGCGAGGTGCCCCCGTCGAACGGCGCACCCAGGATCACGATGTCGGCGTCGGCGAAGGACTCGGGGTCCTCGACCTCACAGCGCGGCACCCCGAGGAAGGTGAAATCGGGTCCGTACAGAGCTGGCATGGTCCTCCTACGAATTCCGTCGCATGAGACCACGCCATGTTCTGGAGTGGCAAGTACTACGCGGAAAAGCGGGATCCCCCGGCGCCGCCGAGGGATCTCGCCTTTCCTACCCGCCCCGTCCCGAGCTCAGAGCCGGCAGGCGCCTTCTCGAGTGACCAATTTCGCCAGCAACGCTCCCTCGTCGCTGAACACCCGGGTCACGACCCGTACCCGGAAGAGGTCGTCGAAGCCGCGCACCGTGATCCGGAACCGGGGCGAGCGGTCACCGCGCCAGACGAACGGCGAGATGTTGTGCGCCCCGGCGTCCCACGTCGCCCCGAGGCGACCGTGGTGGGCCTTCGTCCACTTGACTGCCTTCCAACCGCCGTTGTACGTCTTCTCCTCGGCGACCAGCCGGGTCCGGAGGTACGCCGTGCGGAAGTGGTCGTCCTGGGGCCGGATCTCCCGGCCGCGGACCACCACGCTCATCCGCCCGCCGTCGCCGTCGTCATGCACCTGGCCGGTGCAGCGAAGACCGCCGGTGTTCTGGTGGTACGCGCCATGGTGGGCGCTGCTGGCCGCCGACGGGCTCGCCAGCCCGAGGGCACTGATTGCCGGTACTGCGAGGCCGATCGCAAGAGCCTTGCGGATCATGTGTCCCCCTCCTTAGGGGTGAGAACGGATGCCTCCCGGGCTACGCCGGAAGGCACCTGCCCCTCCCGGATCACAGGCTCCCAAGGACAAACCGTCTCGACCTGGGGCCTTCGTCCCGATCCTGTGCGAAACAGGTCCTCTTACCAGCCCGGACTTTCGGCCCGGATCGGCATGACCCTGGTCCCGAGTAGCCGCAAATCGCCTGGTCATCGACGGCATGGGTGGCCGATGCGGATCCCGCAGGATTGCTGCGGATTTCGTCGCGAACCGTCCGTCGGCCTGCCGGATACCGAACCGACTTCGGAATATCACCACGGATTCGCTTGCCGTCGAGGCATACTCCAGGGCAGAATGACGCCGAGGCCGCCACCGACCGGCGCCTTTCATACGACTCACGAGGTGGAGCATGACCCCTGCGAGTGCCTCCGGCGACCGCACCGGCGACGACTTCGCCGGAATGCAGGCCGCCGCCAAGCAGCACCTGTGGATGCATTTCACCCGGCATTCCTCGTATAGCGACCACGAGATCCCGACGATCGTGCGCGGCGACGGCGTCTACATCTACGACGCGCACGGCCGGCGCTACATCGACGGGCTGGCCGGGCTGTTCACCGTTCAGGTCGGACACGGTCGCGCCGAGCTCGCCGAGGCCGCCGCCAAGCAGGCCGCCGAGTTGGCGTTCTTCCCGATCTGGTCCTACGCCCACCCGCAGGCCATCCAGCTCGCCGATCGGCTGGCCGCACAGGCGCCGGGCGACCTGGACCGGGTGTTCTTCACCTCGGGTGGCGGCGAGGCCGTCGAGACCGCGTGGAAGCTGGCCAAGCAGTACTTCCGGCTCACCGGCCAGCCCACCAAGCACAAGGTGATCAGCCGCTCGATCGCCTACCACGGCACGCCGCACGGAGCGCTGTCCATCACCGGCCTCCCCGAGCTGAAGGAGATGTTCGAGCCGCTCGTCCCGAGCACCTTCCAGGTGCCCAACACCAACTTCTACCGCGCGCCCGAGCACGCCGACGACGAGAAGGCGTTCGGCCTGTGGGCGGCCAACCGGATCGGCGAGGCCATCGAGATGGCCGGGCCGGAGACGGTGGCGGCGGTGTTCCTCGAGCCGGTCCAGAACGCCGGCGGCTGCTTCCCGCCACCGCCGGGCTATTTCCAGCGGGTCCGTGAGATCTGCGACGAGTACGACGTCTTGCTGGTGTCCGACGAGGTGATCTGCGCCTTCGGCCGCCTCGGCCACATGTTCGGCTCCGATCGCTACGGCTACCAGCCGGACATCATCACCTGCGCCAAGGGATTGACCTCCGGCTACTCCCCGATGGGCGCCATGATCGCGTCGGAGCGGCTGTTCGAGCCGTTCGCCAATCGTCCGCCCGAGGCCGGGTCCGGAGCGTTGCGGCACTGGAAGGGCGAGTCGATGTTCGCCCACGGCTACACCTTCGGCGGCCATCCGGTGTCGGCGGCCGTCGCGATGGCCAACCTCGACATCTTCGAGCGAGAAGGGCTCTACGAGCACGTACGGGAGTCGGCCGGCGCCTTCCGTACGACGCTGGAGAAGCTCTACGACCTGCCGATCGTCGGCGACGTCCGCGGCGACGGTTTCTTCTACGGCATCGAGCTGGTGAAGAACAGGGAGACCAAGGAAACCTTTGACGACGACGAGGCCGAGCGGCTCCTGCGCGGCTTCTTGTCGAATGCGCTGTTCGAAGGCGGGCTCTACTGCCGGGCCGACGACCGTGGCGATCCGGTCGTCCAGCTCGCCCCGCCCCTGATCGCCACCCAGGAACACTTCGACGAGATGGAGCAGATCTTGCGGTCGGTGCTGACCGAGGCCTGGACCCGCCTCTAGCGCCCCACACACCGGCGCGTACAGCACCGGCCGCACGGTGCCGCCTCCCTCCCGCCCCCGCGCTTTCCGGGCCCACACCCGACGCGCGCGGGAGGGAGGGGGCGACCACCGATCCGTCAGGAGTCGAAGCCGAGCCCGAGCCGATCGAGCAGCCGCAGCCACAGATTGCGACGGCCGTCGTGCGCATCAGCACGGGCGAGCGACCAGCGGGTGGCCTGGACGCCGATCCAGCGCAGCGGCTCCGGCGGAAACGGGGTCGGCCGGCTGCGCACCATCCGCAGCCGGGTCCGCTCGGTGTCGTCACCGGCCAGCAGGTCGAGCATGACGTCGGCGGCGAACCGGGTGGCGGCGACGCCGAGTCCGGTGAAGCCGGCCGCGTACGTCGCCCGGCCCCGCATCGCCCGGCCGTAGAAGGCGCAGAACTGGGTCGAGGTGTCCACGACGCCACCCCAGGTATGGGTGAGCCGGACGTCGGCCAGCGCCGGAAACGTCTCGACGAGGTGCTCGTGGAGCATCTGGAACGTCGCGGTGCGCTGGTCGAGCTCCGGCGCGATCCGGCTCCCGAAGTGATAGATCGCGTCGTAGCCGCCGAACAGCACCCGGTCGTCCCGCGTGAGCCGGTAGTAGTGGAACTGGTTGCCGCTGTCGCCGATGCCCTGCCGGCCGGCCC
>JALDXR010000030.1:0-14297 GCA_032154865.1 Nocardioidaceae bacterium | reverse complement strand
CGCGGCGACCCACCCTTCCTACAGGGCAATCGGGACAGGGGCTCGACCCCGCCGACGTTTACGGTGCACGCTTGGTAACCGGACTCGTTGTGCACGCGAACGGCGTCACTCCCGTGGTGACGTCGTTCGCATGTGTACGGCAGAGTTCAAGCCTGGTTGGGTTCTGGGCGTCTCGAGTACGCCGGCTACCGCACCAGATCGGCGGCCGCCTCCGCGCCGGCGGCATACGAGCGGATCGCCTGGAGCAGCCAGCTGTGCAGACCGTCGCGGCCGCCGTCACGGTAGCCGCGCAACGCCGACTCATACCCGACGCCGCTCGCCAGATGCCCCATCTCGGGGATCGTGACGGATGCCGGATCGACGCCGCTGCCGACGAGGGTCAACCGCTCGGCCGCTCGCGCGACGAGCCCGTTGTGCGAGCCGAACGCGTCGGCCGCGACGACCTCGGCATGCACCACCGCGGCGACCACCATGCCGGGCGCTTCGGTCGGCGTCGTCAGCGAACGCGCCAGCGTCGCGAGTCGATCGGCGCCAGCGGCATCGGTCGGCCGGCCCAGCTCCGCGTCGTCGACGGCGCCGCCCGCGACGATCGCGTGCAACCGCGCCAACGCCTGCAACGGTGCCGACTCCCACGCCGGGAGTACGCCGAGCAGCCCGGTCGACAGGCGTACCGCTGCCCGCGCGATCGGATCACCCTCCCCCGCGCGTACCTCCGCCGCGGTCGACGCACTCCCCTCGAGCCGAGCCGACGCGATCGCGCCGCGCAGCAGCGACTCCGCCGTCACGTCCGGCCCGACCGGGCGATGCCCACGGTCTCGAAGCACCGCGTCGACGGCGTCCCGGGCCGCACGCACCGCCGACGGGACGCCCTCGAGAGCGGCGACGGCGGCGAACGGATCGGCTGGCACGCGGGCAGCGTACGGGGTGGCCGCTCGGCGAGCGATTTGGCGTCGCGGGTGCGATGACGACGGCAAATGCGGATCCTTCGTACGAGGGCGTTGGTAGCCTGCTGGCAATGGACGACAGCCAGCGCCGAAGGTTCGGGCGCAGCTACGGCTCGGTGGCCGACATCTACGATCGAACGCGCCCGGAATACCCCGACGACGCGATCGACTGGCTGATCGGCACGCAGCACCGTCGCATCCTCGAACTCGGCGCCGGCACCGGCAAGCTCACCCGCTCGCTGCGCAAGCGCGGTCATGACGTCTGCGCCACCGATCCGATCGGGCCGATGCTGAAGCACCTCGCCCGCAACATCGACGGGGCGCTCACCGTCCAGGCGGTCGCGGAGGGCCTGCCGTTTCGCGACATGTCGTTCGACGTGGTCATCGTGGCCCAGGCGTTCCACTGGTTCGACCACGAGAAGGCGATCCCCGAGATCGCCCGGGTGATGCGGCCGCGCGGCACCCTCGCGATGGTGTGGAACGAACGCGACGGCTCGGTGCCCTGGGTACGCCGGCTCACCGCGCTGCTCGGCGAGATCCGCGAGGACTACGACGTACGAGATGACGCCTCCAAGCCGGCCGAGCTCGGTCCCTTCGGTCTCGTCGAGGAGAAGACGTTCCGGTTCTGGCAGCTGGTCGACAAGGAGCGGCTGCTCGGTGACGTGTCGTCGCGGTCCTACGTCGCCGTGATGGAGCCGGCCGACCGGGACCCGCTGCTGGCCCGGGTCGGCGCGCTGTATGACGAGTACGGTCGCGGCGCCGACGGCATGCGGATGCCCTACCTCACCCGCTGTTTCCGTACCGAGCGACGCGGCGAGCCGGCCGGCACGGCCGAGCCGCCCGGCGGCGGCAACCTGCTGTTCGACTTCCGCTGACCGATCGAGCCCGGCGGCGCGAAACGGTCGTCCGCCGTAGGCTGACGGGCGTGGACGCTTGGGCCCTGCTGGCCACTGTGGCCGTGGGGCTACTGCTCATCGCCCTCGCGGTCTGGCTGCTGCGGCACCGTCGCGACCTGGGCACGTCGACCGACCGCGCCACGTTCCAGACGCTCCACACCGCGTCGCTCGCCTCGCGGCCGTTGCGCCTCGGGCTCAACCCGACCAGCGCCGAACGATCGATCCGGCAGCTCCGTACCCTGCTGGGAGCGCCCGCCGTCGCCCTCACCGACACGGTCGACTTGCTGGCATGGGACGGCGGGGGCGACCAGCATCAGACGCAGGCGATGTCGCTTGCCGAGCCGGTCCTGGCCGACGGCGGCATCCAGGCCTACGGGCCGAACACGGTGCGGTGCGACCGGATCGACTGTCCCTTGGTGGCCGGCGTCGCCGCGCCCCTCGCAGTCGACGACCGGGTCATCGGGGCGCTGGTCGTCCTGACCACGTCGACATCGGCCGGTCTCGTCCGCGCCACCGGTGAGGTGGCCCGCTGGGTCTCGAGTCAGTTGGAGCTGGCCGAGCTCGACAAGTCGCGCACCGCCCTCATGGAGTCCGAGGTACGCGCTCTCCGAGCCCAGATCTCGCCGCACTTCATCTACAACTCCCTGACGGCGATCGGGTCGTTCGTCCGGACCGACCCGGAGCGGGCCCGCGAGCTGCTCGCGGAGTTCGCCGACTTCACCCGCTACTCCTTCCGGCGCCATGGCGACTTCACGACGTTGGCCGAGGAGCTGCGGTCCATCGAGCGCTATCTGATGCTGGAGAAGGCCCGCTTCGCCGAGCGGCTCCAGGTGATCCTGCGGATCGCGCCGGAGGTGCTCCCCGTCAAGGTGCCGTTCCTGTCGATCCAGCCGCTGGTCGAGAACGCCGTACGCCACGGCATCGAGCGCAAGGACGGTCCCGGCACGATCACGCTCCTCGCGGAGGACGCTCAGTCCGAGGCGCTGATCACGATCGAGGACGACGGCGTCGGGGTCGCTCCGGACCAAGTACGCCGGGCCCTCGCCCGAGACGGCTCCACCGAGTCGGTCGGACTCGGCAACGTCGACGAGCGGCTGCGAGCGGTGTTCGGCGACGAGTACGGCCTCGTCGTCGAGACCGCGGTCGGAGCCGGGACAAAGGTGACCGTACGCGTGCCGAAGTTCGCTCCAGGCGTCGGCACCTGAACCGCAGCCGTCGCCTGGTACTAAAGCCCGCCGCGGTGGGTACATACGAGCCGATGGACAGTACCTCGAAGGCGATGCAGGACCTGCGCGCTGAAGTCGAGTCGGTCATGCACACCCAGGCCCGGGCCGTGGGTGTGGACGACGACGCGACGATGGCCGCGTTCTCTGAACGGGTCGCCGCGATCGTGGCCTCGAGACTGAAGGAGCTCGAGGCCGAGCGGGTCGTGGCCGAAGAGGACGTTCGGGATCGCAATCAGGTCCGCGCCATCACCGGGCTCGCCTCCCTGGTCCTTGGCATCCCGACGACGGCGATCCTGTGGCACAGCGACGGTCCGGCCGCATCCGCATTCATGTGGTTCGCCATCATCCTGGTGAACGTTGTCGCGTTCGTCCGCGCCCGTCCGCCGGGTCTGCCGAACTGATCCGCCTTACCACGCCAGTCGCGCCACCGCTCCCTGGGGGCCGGAGGCCCAGCACGCGGAGTCGGGAGTGCAGACGACCGAGTCGTAGGCCGTGTCGTCGAACGCCGACCAGCTCTGACCCGCGTCGTAGGTGATGTCCGACCCGGTCGGGCCGACCGCGATCGCGACCGAGCGCCAGCGGCTGAACCAGTCGACGCCGGAGCGGTAGCCGGACAGGTCGCCGCCGCCCGTCCAGGACGCGCCGCCGTCACGAGTACGGCTCGAGGCGTCGACCCCGTTGGTTGGTGCGAGGAAGTCGCCGCCGACCGCGAGGCCGACCCGCGGATTGCGGAAGGCCAGCGAGAAGACACCACCGGCGTCGCTGGCTGGGATCGTCGAGTCGGCCACGGTCCAGTTGAACCCGCCGTCGGTGGAGTGGAAGACCCGAGCGGCGGCACCTCCCGACGCGAGCCATGCGTTGTTGCCCACGATGACGAGGCAGGTACCGGAGGCGGCGAATCCGAACTCACCCGGGACCGCGTCGGGCATGCCGTCGTCGGGCAGCACATCCCAGGTGTGGCCGCCGTCGTAGGTCGCGAGGATCCGGAACTTGCCGTCGACCGGGTCACTCATCGCGAGGCCGCGGTTGCCGCCGGGATAGAAGTCCATGCAGTCGTAGAACGCGGCGGGGTCGTCGTTGACGAACGCCAGGTCCCAGGTCTGGCCGCCGTCGTCGGTCGTGTAGATCCGGGACGCATCTCCCTCGCCGATCGCCATGACACTGGCGTGCCGGGCGTCGCGGGCTTCGACGTCACGGAACAGCAGACCGGTGGTGTCGTCGGGCGACACGTCCACCCAGGTCTGGCCGCCGTCGGTCGTACGCAGCACTTCGCCGTCGCTGCCGCCGACCCAGGCGACGCGTCTGTTGACCGCGTCGAGACCGCGGTACTGCTGATCGGAGCCGGTGTTGACCGGGATCCAGTGCGGGTCGAGCTGCTGCGGGCGGCCGGCCGGCGGCGGCGAGTCTGCCGAGGCCATCGGGCCGCCGGCGGCGACGGTGGCTACCGAGGCGGCGAGCGCGGCCAGGGCGAGCACGGTGAAGGGGCGTCGAGTCGTCATGGCGCCTGCCTATCGCATCCCGCTCGGCGCCCGCTAGATGCCGCGTACGACTCGTCCCCTTTGCGCAGCTTCCGTTTCGCAGCTCAGCGCTGGCGATGGTCGGCACATGAGGAACGAGCGCACCCGGTCGAAAGGTTGCGCCGGGTACGCTGGCGCAACGTGCGGTTCCTTCACGACATGGTCCCTGCGACCGAGCTGACCTACGACGACGTCTTCATGGTCCCGGCCCGGTCCGCCGTCGCGTCCCGGTTCGACGTCGATCTGACGACGCCGGACCCGGTCGGCACCACGATGCCGATCGCGGTCGCGAACATGACGGCCGTCTCCGGTCGCCGGATGGCCGAGACCGTCGCCCGGCGCGGCGGCATCGCGATCATCCCGCAGGACATCCCCACCGACGTCGTCGATCGAGCCGTGCGGCGGGTCAAGGCGGCCCATCCGGTGTACGAGACGCCGATCACCGTCACGCCCGACACCACCGTCGGCGAGGCGCTGGCGCTGATCCCGAAGCGCTCCCACGGCGCCGTCGTGGTTGTCGACAACGGCAAGCCGCTGGGCGTGATGACCGAGCACGACGGCGCCGGAGTCGACCGCTTCGCCCAAGTGCATGTGGTGATGACTACCGACGTGCTGACCGTGCCGGCCGACCAGGCGCCGGGGGCCATGTTCGACGCGCTGACCGAGCGCCACGTCGACATGGCGCCGGTCGTGGACGGCGAGTTGCTGGCCGGCGTCGTGACCCGGACCGGCGCCTTGCGCTCGACGGTCTACCGCCCGGCGCTCGACGCCGACGACCATCTCCTCGTCGGTGCCGCCATCGGCATCAACGGCGACGTCCCGGGGAAGGTCAAGGCCCTGCTGAGCCATGGCATCGACGTGCTGGTCGTCGACACCGCGCACGGACATCAGGACAAGATGCTCGAGGCGCTGCCCGCCGTGGTCGAGGCCCGCGACGCCGCGGCCGGACCCGGTCAGCGCGTGCCGATCGTCGCCGGCAACGTCGTGTCCGCCCAGGGGACCCATGACCTGATCGCCGCCGGAGCCGACATCGTCAAGGTGGGCGTCGGCCCGGGTGCGATGTGCACGACGCGGATGATGACCGGCGTCGGGCGGCCCCAGTTCTCGGCCGTCCTCGAGTGCGCCGCGGCCGCCGCCGACGAGGGCCGGCACGTGTGGGCCGACGGCGGCGTACGCCATCCGCGCGACGTCGCACTCGCCGTCGCGGCCGGCGCGTCAAACGTCATGATCGGATCGTGGTTCGCCGGGACGTACGAGAGCCCGGGCGACATGCTGCGCGACTCCGACGGCCGCGCGTACAAGGAGTCCTACGGCATGGCGTCGGCCCGCGCGGTCGCCAACCGTACCCGCGACGCCTCCGGATTCGAGCGGGCCCGGATGGCACTGTTCGAGGAGGGCATCTCACACGCCCGGATGTACCTCGACCCCAACCGCCCCAGCGTCGAGGATCTGATCGACGCGATCATCTCGGGTCTGCGCAGCAGCGCGACCTATGCCGGCGCCCGCACCCTGACCGAGTTCCACGAGCGGGCGGTCGTCGGTGTCCAGAGCCGCGCCGGCTACGACGAGGGCCGGCCGCTGCACGCCAGCTGGTAGGCGTCACGACCCGGGTACGACCACCGCGATCGGCCGGACCGTGATCGACCGGACCAGGCCGGCTCGTACGTAGGGATCCTCCGAGACCATGGCGTACGCCGCCGCCTCCGACTCGGCGCGTACGACGATCCAGGCGCCGTCGAGCGGATGGGTCAACGCTCCGGCGAGGACCAGGTCGCCCTGCTCGCCATGAGCCTTGAGGAACGCGAGGTGATCGGCGCGATGCGGATCGCGACGAGCATCCATTTCCGGGACATATCCATAGTGAACGGCATACGTCTGATCAGTCATGGGTACCAACCTCTCGCGTAGCCAATGGGCGTCACCAGCCTTGCCCATCAGTCGGAAAGCCCGGCAGGGTGAGGCCTGACTGCCCGCGAACACAAGCTGGTGATCCGATGACGGATCTACTGGACGCGGGCGGTCCTTGACGAGCTCGACTTTCTGCTCCGCCGCGACCCGCGCATCGGCCAGGTCGCGACGGCGGTGTCGGGCGCCGCCGCCCTACGGCTGCTGGAGAAGCAACGGCCCGACGTCGTGTTCCTCGACGTCGTGATGCCGGGCCTGTCCGGGCTCGATCTGGCCCACGTGCTGGCCCGCTTCCGGGATCCGCCGAAGATCGTCTTCGTCACAGCACACGACGCCCATGCGGTCGCCGCCTTCGAGCTCAACGCCGTCGACTACCTGCTCAAGCCGGTACGCGAGGAACGACTCGACGAGGCGATCCGGCGCGTCGTCGACGCCGCCTACGCGGACGCCGCGGAGGCCAACGACGACGAGACGATCCCGGTCGAGCGCGGCGGAGTCACGCGGTTCATCCGGCGATCGGAGGTCTGCTACGTCGAGGCGCACGGCGACTACGCCCGGCTGCACACGGGTGCGGGCAACCATCTGATCCGGGTGCCGCTGTCCACACTCGAGGAGGCCTGGGAGGACGCGGGATTCGTCCGCATCCATCGCAGCCTGCTCGTCTCGACCCATCATCTGCTCGAGGTACGCAACGACAGCGGGCGGTGCATCGTCGTCGTGGACCTCGGCTCCGGCATGTCGGCCACCCTGCGGGTCGCGCGGCGGCACACCCGCGAGCTACGGGACCTCCTCGTCCGCCACGTCCATCCCCGCCATCGAGCCGCGTCGTCGTGAGCCACCAGACCGCGAAGCGAGTGCGGATCACCAGTCCGCGTACGACCACGGGCCGCCCCCGACGGGTCGTCGTCACCGAGGAGATCGACGCGCAGACCGCGCTCGGCGAGGTCTACCTGCGGTCCCTGATGCGGTCGCAGCTGCGGCTCGCGGTCGGCGTACTGAGTCTGCTCACGGTCACGCTCGGCGCCCTGCCGCTGTTGTTCGCGACGGCACCGCAGACCCGGCGGTGGGAGCTGCTCGGGGTGCCGATGCCGTGGCTGGCGCTGGGCCTGCTGGCCTATCCGGCGCTGATCGGAGCCGGCTGGTGGTACGTCCGGCAGGCCGAGCGAACCGAGGCGCGATTCGCAGAGCTGGCCGGCGAATGAACCCGACCTACGGCGCGATCGCGGTCGCCCTGGTCGCGGTGGCGACGGTCGCCGTCGGAGCCTTCGGGCTGCGAATCAGCCGTACGACGTCGGACTTCTATGTCGCGTCGCGCTCGGTCGGCCCGGTCCTCAACGCCTCGGCGATCGGCGGTGAGTACCTGTCGGCCGCGTCCTACCTCGGTGCCGCCGGGCTGATCCTCGCCTTCGGTGCCGACATGCTGTGGTACCCCGTGGGCTGGACCGCGGGCTACCTCGTGCTGCTGGTCCTGGTCGCCGCGCCGCTGCGCCGGTCCGGCGCGTACACGATCCCCGACTTCGCCGAGATCCGGCTCGAGTCCACGCAGGCCCGCCAGTCGGCCACGCTCCTCGTGGTCCTCATCGGCTGGCTCTACCTGCTGCCGCAGTTCCAGGGCGCCGGTCTGACCCTGCGGACCGTGACCGGGGCGCCGTTGTGGGTCGGCGAGGTCGGCGTGGCCCTGGTCGTGCTCGTCAACGTGCTGTCCGGTGGAATGCGCAGCATCACCTTCGTCCAGGCGTTCCAATACTGGCTCAAGCTGACGGCGCTGCTCGTCCCGGTGGCGTTCCTCCTGCTCGCCTGGCGCGGCGACGGCGCCCCGACTCCCGGCGGCGAATGGACCCTGCCGCTCGACGGCGCCGCCGACCACGAGCTCTATCGCACGTACTCACTCATCCTCGCGACGTTCCTCGGCACCATGGGCCTGCCGCATGTGCTGGTCCGCTTCTACACCAACCCGGACGGTCGCGCGGCGCGGCGTACGACGCTGCTCGTGCTCTGCCTGCTCGCGATGTTCTACGTGCTCCCTGCGGTCTACGGCGTGCTCGGCCGGGTGTACGCCCCGGACCTGATCGGCGAGGGGCGCACCGACGCGGTCGTACTCGAGCTGCCGGCGCGGATACTCGGCGGCATCGGTGGCGATCTGCTCGGTGCACTGCTGGCGGCCGGAGCGTTCGCGGCGTTCATGTCGACGTCGTCCGGGCTGACCGTCTCGGTCGCCGGGGTGCTGAGTCAGGACGTCCTGAGTCAGCATGCGTGGGGTCGCCGGCTCTCCGGGGTCGCGGGATTCCGGGTCGCGACGATTCTGGCCGTCACGGTCCCCTTGGTGCTCGCCCTGGCGGCGCAGCGACTGCCGGTCGCGAACTCCGTGGCGCTGGCCTTCGCGGTCGCGGCGTCGACACTGTGTCCGCTCCTCGTGCTCGGAATCTGGTGGCCACGATTGACCGATGCCGGTGCGATCGCTGGCATGGGGGCAGGTGGGATCGCGTCCGGGCTGGCCGTGATGGTGACGATCGTCAGCAGCGATCGCTCCGGTTGGCTCGGAGCCCTGCTCAGTCAACCGGCGGCCTGGACCGTCCCGCTCGGGTTCGTGGTGATGATCGCCGTGTCACTGGCGACGCCGCATCGGATGGCGCCCGGCGTACTCCGCACGATGGTGCGACTCCACACGCCGGAACAACTCGACCTGAACCGCGGCAACTGGCATCCCGAGCGGTCGCAAGGCTGACAGCCCTCACTCCGGCGCGGCATCCTCCGGGGTTCCACGGGCCAGATCCGCCAGGACATCCAAGGCACCGGCGAGCGACTCCCGCTCGGGAGTGGCGAGCGCGAGCCGGACCGCGTTCGGAGCGGCACCGGGCCGGACCGCGAAGGCGGCCGCGGGCGCCATCGCGATCCCCCGACGGGCAGCGGCGGCCACGAACGTCTCGGCCCGCCACGGCTCGGGCAGCCGCCACCAACAGTGATAGGCAGCAGGGTCCGCGTCGACCGCGAACTCGGCCAGCCGCTCGGCTCGGATCTGCTGGCGCTCTGACGCGTCGACCCGCTTCGCCTGCTCGATGGCCGACGCGGTGCCGTCGACCATCCACTGCGTCGCCGCCTCCAGAGCGAACTGTGCGGCCAGCCACGGTCCTGAGCGCAGGGCCGAGGCGACCCGCTGCTCGAGGCCTGGCGGTGAGACGACGAAGCCGAGCGTGAGGCCAGGCGCCAGCCGCTTGGACAGGCTGTCGACGACGATCGTTCGCTCCGGCGCCGAGGCGGCCAGCGGCTCGAGGTCGTCGCGTAGAAACCCGTAGACCGCATCCTCGATCGCGTAGCTGTTGGCTTGCCGCAGGGCCGCGACGAGCTCGCGTCGACGGTCGGGCGGCATCGTCGCACCCACCGGGTTGTGCAGCGCGGGCTGCAGGTAGACGGCCCGAGGTGGCCCCTCCGCGATCGCCTCCGGCACCAGTCCGTACTCGTCCATGGCGAGCGGGCTCAGCGTGATGTTGAGGCGGTCGGCGATGCCCTTGACCACCGGGTACGTCAGGGCCTCCACACCGAGCCGGCCGCCGGCGGGCACCAACGCCGCCACGGCCGCTGCGATCGCCTGCCGGCCGTTGCCCGCGAAGTGGATCCGGTCCGGATCCGGCTGCCATCCGGCGCGGGCGAGATGGGCTGAGGCCGCCTGGCGCACCGCGGTGGCACCGACTGCCCGAGCGGGTCGAAGGCTCTGCGCGAGCACGTCTGACCGGAGCGCCTGGAGCTCGGCCTGCTCCGGCAGGATCGGGAAGTTCTGCTCGAGATCGATCCGATGCTCGCCCGGCTCGGCGAGGGCCGGCTCGACCCGGCGACCGCCGGTGCGAACGAACGTGCCGCGGCCCACCTCACCGACGGCGAGCCCGCGCCGGATCAGCTCGCCGTAGACCCGGGCCGCCGTCGAGCCGGCGATCCCCCGCCGGCGGGCGAAGCGGCGCTGCGGCTCCAGCCGCTCACCCGGCCGCAGCCGGCCCGCCATGATGTCGGCCGCGAGCTGATCGGCGAGGAGCCGGTAATCGTCCATCCTTGCCTCCCACGATGCTCCGATTGCACCGAGTGCAAAGTCTATATTGATCGCGCTGATTGCACTCCATAGCATCGACACCGCAGGTCACATGCCCAGCCCGGAGGACCGCGATGGCCACGACGACACTCGGCGAGATCACAATCGGGTTCGACGACGTGGGCGACGGCGAGCCGGTGGTGTTCGTCCACGGCCACCCCTTCGACCGGTCGATGTGGGATCCGCAGCTGGACGCGTTCTCCGATCGGCACCGGGTCATCGCGGCGGATCTGCGGGGCTACGGCGAGAGCACAGTCGTGCCCGGGACGACCACACTCGGCACGTTCGCCGACGACATCGCCGCCCTCCTCGCCCACGTGGCGATCGACCGCGCCGTGCTCTGCGGGCTGTCGATGGGCGGCCAGATCGTCATGGAGTTCGTCCGGCGCTTCCCGCATCGGGTCCGCGGCCTCGTGCTCGCCGACACCTCTGCCGCAGCCGAGACGGCCGAGGGGAAAGCGGGCCGGTACGAGCTCGCCGATCGACTGCACCGCGAGGGCATGGCGGCGTACGCGGAGGAGGTGCTGCCGAAGATGGTTGCTCCCGCCAACATCGGCGCCATGCCCGCGGTGGCCAAACACGTATCCACGATGATGCGGAACACCTCACCGGTCGGCGCGGCAGCCGCGTTGCGAGGCCGTGCCGTGCGGCCCGACTACCGCGAGCTGCTGGCGTCCCTGACGACTCCGACGCTCGTGGTCGTGGGCGCCGAGGACGAGTTCACGCCGGTCGAAGTGGCACGCGACATGCACGACCGGATTGCCGACTCGAGCCTGGCGGTCATCCCCGGTGCCGGCCATCTGCCGAATCTCGAGCGGACTGAGGAGTTCGACGCCGTGCTTCGCGACTTCCTCAACGGGCTGCCGCCGGCGAACAACGGCTGAATCGTCGCTCCACACCCCTGTCCGATCCGCCTCGGGCGTGCTTACCCTCGGGGTTGGAGGTGGATGGCGATGCGAGCACAGGTCGGCGAACGCTTGCGCATCCACGGCCGGACCGTGGGTGAGCAGGACAAGGAAGGCGAAATCATCGAGGTACGCGGGGCTGAGGGCGAGCCGCCGTACGTCGTGCGCTTCGAAGATGGGCACGAGAAGCTGGTCTTCCCGGGGCCGGACGCCCAGATCGAGCACCCGGGATCATCAGCCTGACCGCCCGGGTCAGCCCCCGGGCTCGGTCGCGACGCAGAACTCGTTGCCCGCCGGATCCTGGAGCACCGTCCAGGTGAAGCCGGTCGGCACCGAGTGCTCACCGACGACGGTGGCACCGGACTCGACGAGCCGCGACACCGCGGCCGCCCGGTCGTCGACCGAGAAGTCGACGTGCACTCGGTTCTTGCCGATCTTGTCCTCCGGGACCTTCTGGAATCCGATGCTGATCGGCTGCGCCGAAACGATGGCGAACCAGCCGGGATAGACGCTCTGGACACTGCCGTCGAGAGCCTTCGCCCACCACGCCGCCAGGTCGTCCGGATCCGCGCAGTCGACAGTGACCATTCGCGCCGTCATCGCCATGCGGTCACTCTAGTCTCGGCGCTCCCGACGGCTCAGCTCTGCCGTTGGTCGTGGCCGATCGACCGTTCGTCGCACCGCCCAACGCCTGGCAGCGAGCGTCGGCAGACCCACCGCATCGAGCCTCTCCCGCGGTCGCACCCCGCTCCGTACTGTGACCGGCGCCACCGCTCCTGTGAAGGGACGCTCGTCATGGTCGAAGAAACCACCACTCAACAGCACGACACGTACCAGAGGATCCACGCCAGCCGCGAGTTCATCGAGCTGCGACGGCGCTACCAGACCTTCGCCTTCCCGATGACGGTCGCGTTCATGGTGTGGTACCTGCTCTACGTCTTGGCGTCGAGCTGGGCCAACGGATTCATGGCGACCAAGGTGGTCGGCAACATCAACGTGGCCCTGGTGTTCGGGCTGTTGCAGTTCGCGTCGACGTTCCTGATCGCATGGCTCTACGCCCGGCACGCCACCCGGAAGCTCGACCCGATCGCCGATCGGCTCCGGGATGAGTACGACGCGGAGGTCAGCCGATGAGCGCCGCCGACACGCTGGTCCCGTTCGCCGCGGACAACTCCCATCGACCGCTGACCACGACCCTGTTCGTCCTCGTCGTCCTGGTGACGCTCGGCATCACGGTCTGGGCCGGCCGGCAGACCAAGACCGCGACCGACTACTACGCCGGCGGTCGCTCGTTCACCGGCGTACAGAACGGCTTCGCCGTCGCGGGCGACTACATGTCGGCCGCGTCGTTCCTCGGCATCTCCGGCGCGATCGCGCTGACCGGGTACGACGGCTTCCTCTACTCCATCGGGTTCCTGGTCGCGTGGCTGGTCGCCCTGCTGCTCGTCGCCGAGCTGCTTCGTAACTCCGGCCGCTACACCATGGCCGACCAACTCGCCTTCCGCATGCGGCAGCGCCCCGTACGCACCGCGGCGTCGGTGTCGACCGTCGTCGTGTCGATCTTCTACCTCCTGGCGCAGATGGTCGGCGCCGGCGCCCTGGTGTCGCTGCTGCTCGAGCTCGAAGGCGATGCGGCCAAGAACGTCACGATCGCCCTCGTCGGCGCGCTGATGATCTTCTACGTGACGGTCGGCGGCATGAAGGGCACGACCTGGGTGCAGATCGTCAAGGCCGTGTTGCTGATGAGCGGCACCATCCTCATCACGGTCCTGGTGCTCGCCCAGTTCAACTTCAACATCTCCGACCTGCTCGGTGGGGCCGCCGAGAACTCCGGTGCCGGACAGGCGTTCCTCGAACCTGGGTTGAAGTACGGCGCCGACACGACGGCCAAGATCGACTTCCTGTCACTCGGCCTGGCGCTCGTACTCGGCACCGCCGGACTGCCGCACATCCTGATCCGCTTCTACACGGTGCCGACCGCCAAACAGGCCCGCTCGTCGGTGTTGTGGGCGATCAGCCTGATCGGCGCCTTCTACCTCATGACGCTGGTCCTCGGCTTCGGCGCGGCGGCGTTGCTGTCCGAAGGTTCCTACGGCCAAGTCGCCGACAGCGACGGCAACCTCGCGTCACCGCTGCTGGCCGAGGAGGTCGGAGGAGGACCTGGCTCCAACGGCGGCGCCATACTCCTGGCGCTGATCGCGGCGGTCGCCTTCGCCACCATTCTCGCGGTCGTCGCCGGCCTCACCTTGACGTCCGCGTCCTCGGTGGCGCACGACATCTATGCCAACGTCATCCGGCGCGGCAAGGCGACCGAGCGCGACGAGGTTCGGGTCGCCCGCGGTGCGGCGTTCGCCATCGGGGCGGTGGCCATCTTGTTGGCGATCCCGGCGCAGAACCTGAACATCGCGTTCCTCGTGGCGCTCGCCTTCGCGGTCGCGGCGTCCGGAAACGTCCCGGCCCTCATCCTCAATTTGTTCTGGAAGCGCTTCAACACCCGGGGAGCCGTCTGGAGCATCTACGGCGGGCTGGCATCGGCGGTGATCCTGGTGTTCTTCTCGCCGGTGGTCTCCGGCAAGGTCGACCCTGCGACTGGTGAGAACCTGGCGCTGTTCCCGGCCTCGATGGACTTCTCGTGGTTCCCGCTGGAGAACCCCGGCATCGTCTCGATTCCGCTCGGTTTCCTGTTCGGCATCATCGGCACGCTGACCGCTCGGGACCGGACGGCAGAGGAGAAGTACGACGAGCTCGAGGTCCGTGCGCTCACCGGTGCCGGCGCCGAGAAGGCGGTCACCCACTGAGCCGACGATCCGTCACTCGGACAGTGAC
>JALDXR010000029.1:0-14306 GCA_032154865.1 Nocardioidaceae bacterium | reverse complement strand
GGCTGAAGTAGTAGACCGCCTCGGTGCCGACCGTAACGCCGAAGGCACCGAGGAGACCGGCGACGACGGCGCGGCCGCCGGGCCGCCAGCGAGGGTAACCCCACCCGAGCAACGCGATCACCGCCAACGGCACCAGGCCGCTGACCAGATGGTCCCCCGCCGATGTACCCGGCTGCGGCTGGAGGAAGTTGTCGTCGACGATGTGCAGAGCGATCAGGCCGAGTGCGATGCCGACCAGCCACCGCTCGCGCGGGCCGGTCCGTTCGACGCTCGACGGCTCCGTCGGACTGGGCGCATCGGTCGTGACGGTGGTGTTCATGGCGTCTCCCTGTCTTCGCCCGAACCTGGATGGTGATTCGCGGCGGCCCAGGCCTCGGCGAGCCGGTCGGGGCCTGTGGCGGCCTTCGTGATGTAGCCGGCCGCACCCGCGCTGGCGTAGTCCACGTCGGATTCGTCGTACGTGGAGAGCAGCAGCACGATCGGACGCTCGCCCGACGACCGCAGTCGCCGCGTGGCCTCGATGCCGTCGATGCCGGGCAGGTTGACGTCCATCAGGACGAGATCCGGCTGGGTGGTCGCGGCCGCTGCCAGCGACTCCACACCTGAGACGGCCGTACCCACGACGACGAAGCCCTCGGTCTCCGCGACCACGTCCGTCATCGCGCGTCGAAAGATCTCCTCGTCGTCGACGACGAGTACCCGCACCCTGTCCACTTGGCACCTCCACCTCGACCATCCGCGAAGCGGCGGCCGACCTGTGATGGTGCTAACCGCACGACTGGAGGGGCTGACCGTCGGTCGGCGTGGGGGCTGACTCGGTCGGGATGCTGATCGCGACGACTGTTCGCCCGTTCTCAGTCGTCCAGTCGGCCGATCCCCCGATCGACTCCAGACGATCGCGCCACAGGGTCGAGGCGGGCTGCTGCGAAGTGGTGCCGCCGATCGTGAGCGCGAGGCAGTCCCGAAGGGCGCTCAGGCGAACGTCGATCGGCGGCGCCAGCAGGGGTAGAACGTCGACGAGACAGAGGTACGCCGTCGCCTCCATCGACCGGTCGAAGCGCATCGCGATGACCGAGTCGTCGACCACGAGTGCCCCGCCATGGCCGGCCTGCCCCAGGTGGGCCGATATCGCCGCCGCCAGTCCGGATCGGACCAGCTGCTGCGGCATGATGCCTCGGCTGATCTCCCGCAAGCCCTCGAGCGAGGCGATCGAGTCGTCGAGGAGCGCGGTTAGTTCGTTCTCGACGCCGGGGGCGTGAACGTCTGCGGCCAGCCGTCGCAGCCGATCCGGGGCCGGCTCGAGATACGGCGCGACGCCGGCGCGGATGGTCTGCTCCAGCCGGTCCCGCTCCTCGTCCCGCGCCGCGATGATTCTGGCCCGCGACTCCGCCAGCTCGGCGGTCCGATGGTCCAGCAGCGCGACCCGGCCGGCCAGCTGAGCGGCCAGCCGGTTGTTACGGAACGCGAGGGCAGCTTGGTCGGCCAGATCCGTGAGCAATGCGCGGTCGCTCGCTCGCAGCGATCGACCGGGCGGCATGACCACTCCGATGCTGCCCAGCAGCTCCCCACGATCCACGACATCGATCTCGGTCGTGCCGGATGAATGCGGGGGCGCCGTGGCGTCGGCCGGCCACTGCGCCCAGCGATCGAGACCGTCCGGCACGACGAGCCGGCCCATCACCCGATGCGCGAGTACGGCCGTGCCGGTCGCCTCGGCGATGGCTGGCAGCCGCGACCCCGGCGCCGGACTCCCTCCCAGGCGGCGACTGAAGTCCGCCAGTGCCTCGTACGGCGCCGCCCTGGCACCGTAGGCGATCCGGTCGGCCAGCCGTACGACGCGTTGACGCAGGGGCTGGAACGCCAAGGCCACCACGATCATGGCGATCACCGACGGCCAGTCCCCGCCGGTGCCGGAGCCCACCACCGCTCCGACAGTGACCACCACCGCCACGTATCCGACCGCGGCGAATCCCGTGCCGATGGCCAGCACGACGGCTCGGTTGATGATCACGTCGATGTCGTAGAGCCGGAAGCGAAGCACCGCGATCGCGATGAAGATGGGGAGCAGGTCGTACGCGACGAACAGCGGTATCGCGGCCAACCAGGTCTGCTCGCCACCGTTGAACTGCTGGACGACGATCAGCCAGACGAGTCCACCCGCGATCGCGCTGGCTGCCAGCAGAATCAGACGTAGCTGCCGGCGCTCGATGCCATGTGCCCGGCGGTACCGCACGATCATCGCGACGACGGCGGCGATCATCGAACCGATGATCAGGAGGATGCCGAGCGAGAACAGCACATCGGTGAGAGCGCCACGCTCCACGCGGTTGTCCGTCACCTTGAACTCGGCCGGCGACAGGGTGAGGACACCGACGGTGTACGACCCGATGCCGAGGACCGCACTGCCGACGGCGTATCTCCAGCGCCTGGACAGCAACTGGCCGTCCGGAGCGATCAAGAATACGACCGCGAACAGACCCAAGGCGACCTGCCCTCCGGCGAGAACGGACAGCCAGCCGGCGACGTGGCCGACGACGGCCGGCCCCGGACCGTCGGCGTCCAGGATCCACAGGCTGTAGGTCTCGGCGAGCAGGGACGCGGCGCTGCCGACCCCAATGGCGCAGAGCAGCCAGCCGATCGGATGACGGGCGTAGCGGGAGACGATCACGGCACCCATGACGGTGGCGCCCACCGTGGCGGCCGGCGCGAACGGCCATCCGTGGACGGCGACGGCCTCCTCGGACAGCATCGACCGATAGGACGCCGTGACAACCGTGTCGGCAACAGCCAGCGCGAGGCTGACGAGGGCGAGCACCCAGGCGATTCGGGCCGCCATGTCAATGCACCGCCAAGCTCGCCTGACGGGCCGGCAACCGAATGTCGACGCGGGTACCCTGGCCCGGCGTGGAGTGCAGCTCGAGGACGCCGCCGACAGCGTCGACCCGGTCCCGCATGTTGGCCAGACCGGCACCGGTCCGGACCTCGTCGGGAGTGAATCCACGGCCGTCGTCTTGGACAGCCAGCCGTACCTCGCCGCTCGAGAGGACATCGATCTCGACGTGGGCGCAAGTGGCATCGGCGTGCTTGGTGGCGTTCTGCAGCGCCTCCAGGCAGCAGAAGTACAGCGCTGCCTCGACGTTGATCGGCGGCCGGGCTGTCGACCGGTTCGAGACGACGACCCGGAGTGGTCCGCTGTCGGTCGCCGCTTGGAGCGCGGCCGCCAGGCCCTCATCGACCAGGCGCCGCGGGTAGATACCGTGAGACAGCTCCTCGAGGGTCGCCAGCGCGGTCTCGGCCGCGACGGCCTGCTGGCCGAGCACTCGACTCGCGCGCTCAGGTGACTTCCTCAGCAAGGTATGCGCCAGCCGGAGATTGACCGTCAACGCCACGAGATGCTGCTGGGCGCCGTCGTGGATGTCCCGCTCGAGCTTGCGGCGCTCGTCGTCGTGCGCCGAGATCAGCCGCCGTCTCGATCGCTGCAGCTCGTCGGCTCGCTCCGAGAGCTCGGCCAGCCGATGGGCCAACTCCGCTCGCAACCGAACCGCGCGGAGCACCAGGCCCGCCTGCGCGGCCAGTCCGGCGAACAGCCGCTCCTCGACCGGCGTCAGCGGTCGCCCGGCACGCTCCTGCAACCGGAGTACGCCGAGCAGCTCACCGTCATGCCGTACAGCCATCGCTCGACGGTCGGGCCCCGATGCGTCGTACGAGTCGCCGGTCGCCTCCGGCAGCTCGTCAACCGCATCGGCTCCGCTCGGCCAGGTCGCCGACAGAGACAGCCGGCCGGCGACGACGAGCCAGACCTGGGCCCATTCGGCCCCGGTGGCTTCGACCAGCAGCTTCGACATCCGCGCCGGGATCTCGTCCTCGTCGTACTGGCCGGCGGCCGTCTCCGAGAACCGACGGAGCACATCGTCCGGCGACGACGGTGAACCGTGCAGCGACCAGTTGGCGATCCGGTGCAAACGGGCCCGTACCGGCTCGAACGCGAGGGCGACGATCGCGGTCGCGATCACGGACAGCACGACGCTTGGCGAGCCGTTGTCGCCGAGCAGCCAACCCAAAGCCAGCGCGACAAGGTAGACCGTACCGACGAAAGCCACCAAGCCGGACAGGACAAGCAATCCGACCCGTCGATCGCCTCGCACCCGGCGAGATCGTGGCGAAAGGGCGGCCATGTCCGGAGTTTGCGCATCGGGCACCGGCGGCGTCGAGAGTCTTCCGACCCATTCGGGGTGCGGTTACCACCCGGCGAGCAGGGGGACAACCGGCGGCTAGCCGCAACGGCCGTGCGTCCAACCCCATGGGAGTCAGCCCGGAAAAGCCGTTGGCTAGAGACGGCACGCCTCCACGGGCGGCCGCTCACAGTCAAGGAGATTCCATGAGCACGCTCCTCAAGCCAGAACTTCCGACCACAGCAGCGGCGGCCCGCGCCGAGAACGTCACCAAGATCTACGGCGAAGGCGACGCCGCCGTGAAGGCGCTCGACGACGTCAGCATCGGGATCAACGCCGGGCAGTTCACCGCCATCATGGGTCCGTCCGGATCGGGCAAGTCCACGTTGCTCCACGTGCTGGCCGGACTCGACCGGCCGACCTCCGGCACGATCTTCGTCGGAGACGTCGAGCTCACCCGGCTCAACGACAAACAGCTGACGCTGTTGCGCCGCGATCGGATCGGATTCATCTTCCAGGCGTTCAACCTGCTGCCGACCCTCACTGCGGCCGAGAACATTCGGCTGCCGACGAAGATCGCCGGCCGCCAAGTGGACGACTACTGGTTCGAGACCGTCGTCCACAAGGTCGGCCTGACCGACCGGCTGTCACACCGTCCGACCGAGTTGTCGGGTGGCCAGCAGCAACGAGTCGCGGCCGCACGGGCCTTGGCGAGCCGGCCGGAGATCGTCTTCGCCGACGAGCCGACCGGCGCCCTCGACTCGCACTCCGGTGCTGAGTTGCTGGGGTTCCTTCGCCATGCGGTGGACGACCTCGACCAGACCGTCGTCATGGTGACGCACGATCCGAGGGCTTCCTCCTACGCCGACCGAGTGCTGTTCCTGTCCGACGGCCACATCGTCGACGAGATGCGTGAGCCGTCCGACGACTCCGTCTTCGAGTACATGAAGCACCTGGGGGAATGACCCATGTGGACCGCGACCATTCGCAGCATGCTGACGCACAAGCTGCGCCTCGTACTCACAACCGCGTCGATCGCCCTGGGCATCGCCTTCCTCGCCGGAACGTTCATTCTCGGCGACACGACCAAAAAGGCGTTCGACGAGGTGTTCACCAAGGTCTCGTCCGGCACCGATGCCGTCGTACGCCAGGAGGCGGCGTTCACCCAGTCGGAAGGCGCCGGCACCACCCGCGCCCCGATCGACGCCGCGGTGCTGGATCAGGTCAAGACAGCTGACGGCGTGGCCGACGCCGAGGGGATGTCGTCCGGCTACGCGTTGCTGACCGACACCGACGGCGAAGCGGTGGAACCTGCCGGCGGCGCTCCCGCGGTGGGCTACAGCATGCCGCTCGACGAGAGCCTGCGCGGCGACGTACGGATCCTCGACGGCACCGCACCGACCGAGCCGGACGACGTCGCCATCGACGCCACATCGGCGGAGGACAACGACATCGGGATCGGCTCGACGATCAAGGTGCTCTTCAACGGGCCGACCCGCGAGTTCACCGTGGTGGGAATCGTCGGATTCGGTGGCGAGAAGAATCTCGGCGGAAGCACGTCGGCCTACTTCGACCCGGCGACGGCACAGCAGGTCGTCGGCACACCGGGCGCTTTCGACCAGATCGACGTGAAGGCGGTCGACGGAGTCAGCGACAGCGAACTGGCTGCCGGGCTCGACGCCGTGGTCCCGCCCGGGACCGAGGCGGTCACCGGACAGACGGTGGCCGATGAAGCCACTGATTCGGTGGGTGAGGACCTCCAGTTCCTCAACATCCTGCTGGGCACCTTCGCCGGTGTCGCACTGTTCGTGGGCTCGTTCATCATCTGGAACACCTTCACGATGACGGTGACGCAGCGATCGCGGGAGATCGCGCTCGTGCGAGCGGTCGGCGCGACCAGATGGCAAGTGCTGCGCAGTCTGCTGACCGAGGCGGCGCTGCTCGGGCTGGTCGCATCGGCGATCGGAATCGCACTCGGCGTGGCCGTGGCCAAGGGCCTCACCATGCTGATGGATGCCCTGAACTTCAGCATGCCCAGCACGTCGCTGCAGATTCAGCCCCGAACGATCTGGGTTTCCCTGCTGGTCGGCGTCGTCGTCACCACGGTGGCGGCCCTGGTGCCGGCCAAGCGCGCGACCAAGGTGCTACCGGTCGAGGCGCTGCGGGAAGCCACACCTGGCACCTATCGGCCCTCGATCACGCGCGCGGCGATCGGACTCGTCCTCGTCGCCCTCGGCGTGGCCGGAATCCTGTTGGGGCTGTACGGCGATGCGCCGTTCCTTCTGTTCGGGTTGGGCGTCCTCGGCGTGATCGTCGGGATCATCGTCCTGACGCCGTTGGTGGCTCGCCCGTTGGCAGCCGCGATCGGACGGCCGTTGCACTGGCGGGGTGTCTCCGGTGAGCTCGCCCAGCAGAACGCGATGCGGAATCCGCGCCGTACGGCATCAACGGCGGCAGCCCTGATGATCGGTCTCGCACTCGTCGTCAGCATGGGAGTGTTCGCGGCATCGCTCAAGGCGTCGTTCGGTGATCTGCTCGATGACTCGACGAACGCCGACCTCTACATCACCACGACGACGACCCAGGCCGAGGGTTTCAGCCCCGAGGCGGTGAAGGCCGTGTCCGATGTCGACGGGATCGAGACGATCTCGCCGAACGGCTTCGGGGAGGCACGCTTCGACGGCAAGGGCGAGTTCTACACGGCCATCGACCCCGCCACTGTCGACGAGGTGCTCAACCTGGAGGTGACCGCCGGCTCGGCCGCCGACCTGGGCCCGAACGGCGTCCTCGTCTCGGAGGACACCGCGGAGTCCAACGGTTGGGCGGTCGGCGACACCGTACCGGCAGAGTTCGCCGCTACTGGGAAGGACGATCTGACCATTGATGGCATCTACGGCCAGACCGGTGGATTCGTCGAGTCGGACTATCTGCTGAGTATCGACGGCCAGACCGCACATGCCGGCGGCGAACAGCTGACCTCGACGGCGCTGATCACCGTCGCGGACGGCGCCGACCAAGCGGACGTGCAGGCCGACATCGACGCGGCACTGGCCGACCACCCGGACGCCAAGGTCGTGGATCAGCAGGGCTACGAGGACCAGGTCGGCGGGTTCGTCGACTCGTTCCTGGCGCTGGTGACCGTGATGCTGCTGCTCGCCGTGATCATCGCGCTGCTCGGCATCGTCAACACGCTGGCGCTGTCGGTCTTCGAGCGGACCCGGGAGCTCGGACTCCTTCGGGCGGTCGGCATGACCACCGGGCAGGTGCGCGCGATGGTGCGGTGGGAGTCCGCGGTGATCGCCCTGATGGGTGCCGTCATCGGCGCGGCGCTGGGCATCGGCCTCGGTGCGGCGCTGGCCCAGGCGCTCAAGGACCAGGGCATCGAGGCCATCGCGATACCAGTGCCCCAGGTCGTGCTCTACATCGTGCTTGCCGGCGTGGCCGGTGTGCTGGCCGCGATCGGACCCGCCCGGGCGGCGGCCCGAGTCGACGTGCTCCGAGCCGTCGTGACCGAGTAGCGATCACGAGCGTATTTGCGCCCGTACGCACTGTCCCGGCAACCGCCGGTGGTGCGTACGGGCGTAAGCCGTCTGGGGCGCTAGTGACCGTCGGCCTCGAGATAGGTGAGGACGGCCAGGACGCGTCGATTGACGTCGCCCTCGTCGACCAGGTCCAGCTTCTGGAAGATCGCGCTGATGTGCTTCTCGACGGCCCGGACGCTCATGTACAGGGTCTTGGCGATCATCGCGTTGCTGCGCCCGGTCGCCATCTCGGCGAGGACCTCGCGCTCCCGCTCGGACAGGCCCAGCAGCGGTGACGCCGACTCGCTCGACCGACGCGCCAGCAGGCCCTCGACCACCTTCGGATCGAGAGCCGAGCCGCCTCGGGCCACCTCCTGGAAGGCGCGCAGCAACTCGTCGAGATCGGACACCCGCTCCTTCAGCAGGTAGCCCAGGCCGGACACGCCGTCGGCGAGCAACTCGACGGCGTAGTCCTCCTCGACATACTGGGACAACACGACCACCCCGGTCGTCGGATGCTCCGCGCGGATGCGCTTGGCGACGACAATGCCTTCGTTCGTGAACGACGGCGGCATCCGGATGTCGGTCAGGACGATGTCCGGATCGAGCTCATCGACGACCTTGAGCAGGGACTGCGGATCGGCCACCGTTTCGACGACGTCCACCGAGCCCGACTCGGAGAGCAGGCCAGACACACCTTCCCGCACGAGAAAGTTGTCGTCGGCGAACACCAGGCGCAGCTGTTGGGTCTCCATCTCGTCTCCATAGCCGGCCGGCCACGCTGCGAAGGTACGCAGATCGGCAGCCGATCACACGGGCCGAAGGTCCCGCTGTGACTAGTGAGTGCGATAGCGGAGCAGGACGATGCCCGACGTGAACGGGCGGGTCTCGACCAGGCGCAAGCGCGTCGCGGCAGCCGGGTCCTCGAAAAGGCGGCGTCCCCGGCCCAAAACGACCGGGTAGACGAACAGCCGGTATTCGTCGACGAGTCCCTCGCCGATCAGGTCGCGGACCAGGGTCATGCTGCCGGTCGCGACGATGTCCCTACCGGCTTGGGACTTGAGGGCCTTGATCTCGTCACCGAGCGGCCCGCGGAGCACCGTCGTGGGCTCCCACGCCGGGTCGTCGAGTGTGCCGGACACGACGTACTTCTGAACCGAGTTGAGGTAGTCGGTGACGCCGGTCGGGTCGTCGGTCTGGTGCGGCCAGAACCCGCGCATCTCCTCGAAGGTGACCCTGCCGAGCAACACGGCGTCTGCCGCGGCGCTCTGCTCACGGATCGCGGCGATGACGTCGGTCTGGTCGGCGTCGCCCACGTCGAACCAGCCCTCGGACGCGTCGATGACCCCGTCGAGGGTGATGTTCTGCGTGACGATCAGGTCTCTCATCCGGCCCTCCACAGCGGGGACGGGAAGCGGGGCAGGACGCGAGTGCCGTCGAGCCAGGTCGTCAGGCGGGCCGCCTCGGTCTCGATCGCCGCCTTGGCGTCGGCACCGACGTCCTCGAGCAGCTGCAGCTCGACCGCGCCGTCCTCGTACTGACGCCAGCCGCCGACGATTCGGCCATCGCACCAGATCGTGGGTCCGGCGTTGCCGGCGGAGTCGAAAAGCTGCGCTTTGTACGGCCCGAGATACCACTCCCGCTGCTGCCAGCCCATCGTCGTCGGGTCGAGCATCGGCAGCAGCGCGATCCAGGGCTCGACCGGCTCGACCGGGTCGAAGTCCTCCGGCAGCAGATAGCCGGTCTGCCCGTCGAGATCCACCTCGACGGCGTCCAGGTCGGCCAGTGCCTGGCGTACCGCCCGGACCGTCGATCCGAGCCACCACTTGATGTCGGCGGCAGTGCCCGGTCCGAAGACCCGAAGCCACTGCTCGACCAGTCCCGCCACCCCCGTGGCCTCGTCGACGGTCGGCAGCTCCTCGCCGAGCCAGGAGCTCATCGAGGTCCATCGGGGCCGCGACGCGGTCCAGCCGCCGGCGTTGGACCCCCGAACGACGCGTCCCGCCGCCGACAGCGTGGTCAGCACCCGGGGCCCGATCGGCATCGAGCCGCCCCACTTCTTGCCTTCGCCGTAGTCGATCGCTCCCTCGAGGAGCGGGATCTCCTGACGCAGCTCGGTCGATGACGCCTCGCGGCCATCGGTCAGCGCGGCGACGACCGCTTCTTCCGCAGCATCCAGCCAGCTCGCGCCATCGCGATGCAGCCCGGCCTGCTCGACGTGGCGGATCAGCCGGCGGCGCTCGGTCCCGGCGACCCGATCACTCGCTCCCGCCTGGGCGTACGGCAGCATCGCCCGTGGGAAGACGAAGAGCGTACGCCGCATCGCGAGGTGCTTGATCAGCGAACGGTCTGAGTACATCGCCTGATCGAGGTCGCCGACCTTCATGCCGTCGACTCGGGCCCACGCCGACAGGTAGATCGTGGCCGGGTCGGTGGCATGCAGGCAGACCATGCTGGTGGCCGCCTCGACCACGTCGCCGACGCGGTGACCAGGCGCGACCCGCTGGCGCCGGACGAGCCGGGCCCGGCGCTCTGCGACGTCGATCTTGCGCACCGTTGGAGTCTGCCATGGCGGGCGGACAGCCACCGGCACGACGAACGCCGCTGCCACGGCTGCGGTTTTGCGCAGTAGATGTCGGTGTCGGGCCGTCGCGACCAACAACAAGTGCGCAAAAGCGAGCCGGCCTAGGAGCCCCAGTCGGGCCGGAGCGGGAAGTCCGCGTCGCCGTCGTCACCGACCCGGACAGCGAGCACCTGATGCAACTGGATCTCGTTGCGCTCGAACGCCAGTCGCGATCCGGCCATGTAGAGACCCCACACGCGGGCGATGCCGACGCCGACCTCGTCGACGCACTCGTCCCAGTGATCAGCGAGGTTGCGACACCATCCCGCCAGGGTCAGTGCGTAGTGCTCGCGGAGGTTCTCCTCGTGGCGCACCTCGAAGCCGGCGTTCTGGGCAGCCGTGATGATCCGCCCGGACCCGGTGAGCTCGCCGTCGGGGAACACGTACCGATCGATGAACGGACCGGTGGACCGTCGCCGGTTGTGCGGTCGCGTGATGCAGTGGTTGAGCAGCCGACCGCCCGGCCCGAGCCGATCGTAGAGGGATCGGAAGTACGTCGGGTAGTTGCGCACGCCGATGTGCTCGGTGAGCCCGATCGAGCTGATCGCGTCGTACGACTCCCGCGGCGCGTCTCGGTAGTCGGCGAACCGTACCTCGGCGCGGTCGCCCATCCCCTCGGCCTCGATCGCCGCCTGGGCCCAGTCCGCCTGCTGCTTGGACAGCGTGACGCCGAGGGCCTTGACGCCGTACTCCTTCGCGGCGTGCCGGACCATGCCTCCCCAGCCGCACCCGACGTCGAGCAGTGTCATGCCCGGTTGCAGGCCGAGCTTGCGGGCGACCAGGTCGTACTTCTCGGCCTGCGCCTCCTCGAGACTGGCGTCAGGCTTCGGAAAGACCGCGCAGGTGTAGGTCATCGACGGTCCGAGCACCCGCTCGTAGAACCGGTTCGACACGTCGTAGTGGTGGTGGATCACCGCCGCGTCGCGCGATCGGGAGTGCCGCAGGCCTTCCACCGCCCGGCGCCATCGGGGCAGGTGCTCCTCCGGCGGCGGGGACGGTGGCCGGAGCCGACCCCAGCCGAGACTCTGGACGATGCGCAGGATCTCGCTCGGCGCGGGACGCTCGAAGTGCAGGTCGCTGAACGCCCGCATGCCGTTGTACGGATCGCCCGGGTGGACCCCGTCGATCTCGAGATCGCCTGAGATGTACGCCCGCGCGAGACCGAGATCGCTCGGCGCACTGAGGATGTAGGACAGCCCGCGCTCGGTCGCGAGATGAACGGCGATCGCGGCGTCCTCCCGTCCGGTCGCGCTGCCGTCGAACGCGGTGAATCGGAAGGGCATGCCGTCCGGCAGAACCGCGTCGAGCGCCTCCGCCACCGTCAGTCTGGTCCCCGTCGTCCCCGTGGATCCCGTGGTCCCCGTCATTGTCGTCGCACCGCCTTGTCATACAGCCCGGTCAGTCGCTGGCCGGGGTCGTAGCGCTGTTTCACCTCCGCCAGTGTCGCTCCGCCGTACAAGCCGTCGAAAGTCTTGCGGTCGTAGTAGGCGTCGGAGTAGAGAGACTTGTGGCCGTCGTGCTCGGCGACCGCAGTTTCTATCGCGCGGTTCAGATCGCCGTCCTTGGCGCCGGGTCGCATGGGCACCGCGCCCCAGAAGCCGACGTTGACGTAGGTCCGGCCCGGCTCCAACGGGTACAGCGGCCATCCCCGCGCCGTACCCCTCGAGTTGTCAGCCCTATGTAACGCCCCAGCGTGATGTGGGGCTGACAACTCTGGTGGGATCTCGCGGAGTCGCAGCGGGCACAGCCACACCGGCCGCATGCCGACCGCGTCGTCGAACCAGCGCAGGAAGCTCGCCAGCCGCTCGACCGGGATCTCGACGTCCTGGACGACTCGCTCGCGAGCCGGCTGGCCCCGCCACCGATGCCATCGGGCGACCACGCCGTACCGGTTCTCCAGGCCCACGATCCGGTGGTAGACGTCGCTGCGCCGATAGCGCCGCGGCCACAGCCGTCGTACCACCGGATGCTGCACCCCGAAGGCTCGCGAGCACCAGAACCAGTCGGTGTCCCAGCGCCAGAGGTAGTCGTAGACGCTGAGCACATCGCGTTCGCGGTGCTGGAGCGAGCGGTAGAAGATCTGCTCCCCGGTGTAGTCGCTCGCGCCCTCGATGTCGTCGGTCCAGCGACCCAGGGTGAGGTACGCCTCGTCCGGCCCGAACACGACGCCGTCGAGGAAATCCACCGGCTGCCCGTCGTACGAACCGCGCTCGACGATCGTCGACGTGCGTTGCGCCAGCGCATTGAGGCTGTGATAGCGCACGTGTCGCAGCGCCACACCACTGTGCACCGGCTCCAGCTCGATCCGGAGCCGAGTCGCATAGCCGAGCGAGCCGTAGGAGTTGGGGAACACCTCGAACAGGTCGGCATGGTCTCCGTCGGGCGTCGCGGTCACGACCTTGCCGGCGCCGGTGAGGATGTCCATCTCGACGACCGACTCGTGCGGGAGCCCGTTGCGATACGAGGTCGACTCGATGCCGAGTCCGCTGACCGCGCCGCCGAGGGTGATCGTGCGCAACTGCGGCACGACCAGCGGCATCAGGCCGTGCGGCAACGTGGCGTCGACCAGGTCCTCGTAGGTGCACATCCCCTGGACATCGGCGGTACGCGCCTCCGTGTCGACTCCGATCACGCCGCGCAGCCCGGACACGTCGAGACCCGGGCGGTCGGTCCGGTCACGGGGCCGGAACAGGTTGGACGTGGACTTGGCGAGCCGGATCGGCTCTCCGTCGGGGATCTGGTGGTACGACTCGACCAGCCGCTCGACGGCGGCCTCATGGCTCGGCCCGAGGGCGGTCACCCGGCGCCTTCGGCGAGACAGCGGATCGCGGCCGCGTAGCCCTGGACCCCGAGCCCGACGATGACGCCGCTGGCCAGGTCGGACAGGTACGAGTGGCGCCGGAACTCCTCGCGGGCGTGCACGTTGGACAGGTGCACCTCGATCCAGGGCGCCGTGAGCAATGCCGCGGCGTCGCGGATCGCGATCGAGGTGTGGGTCCAGGCCGCGGCGTTGATCACGACGCTGGCGCCCGAGTCCGCCGCCTCGTGCAGCCAGCCGATCATCGTCGCCTCGTCAGCGGTCTGGCGTACTTCGACGTCGACGCCGCACTCGTCCGCGACAGCGCGGCACAGCTTCTCGAGCTCGGCGTACGACGTCATGCCGTAGACATCAGGCTCCCGCGACCCGAGACGGTCGAGATTGGGACCGTTGAGCACCACAATCGCCATCGACCGCTCCGTCACTTCCGCCACTCGGTCACCACGTTCTCGTGGTGATTGCGCACTCTGCACGGCGTCGAGCCCATGCAGAGTGCGTACGTACCACGTTAACGTGGTAAGAGTCAGCCGCCAGGGAGCCGCCTCAGCCGTACCCGAGCTCGTGGAGGCGAGCGTCGTCGATGCCGAAGTGGTGGGCGATCTCATGGGCGACGGTGATCTCGACCTCCTCAATCACGTCCGCCTCGGTGGCGCAGATCCGCAAGATGGGGTTGCGGTAGACGAAGATCCGATCCGGGAGGGCGCCGGCATAGCTCCAGCCGCGCTCGGTCTGCGGGATGCCGCTGTAGAGGCCGAGGATGTGCGGCTCGTCCGGCGGCGGATCGTCCTCGACGAACAACACGACGTTGTCGAGCAGCCCGACCAGATCGTCGGGGATCCGCGCGAACGCGGCCTCGACGAGCTCTTCGAACCGCTCCGATGACATCGCGATCACGGGGCCATTGTGACTCACCTCGCGCGCCGAACCACCGGTTTGGACCGGACCATCGCGACCCTCTATCCTGGGTCGGTCCCTGACGGCATCGCATCGCCTGCGATCCCTCGCCCTCATCGTCTAGAGGCCTAGGACGCCGCCCTTTCAAGGCGGTAGCACGGGTTCGAATCCCGTTGGGGGCACCTTCTGGGTGCGTGAGCTACGATTGTCCGCGCATCAAGAGCCTGGCCCCGTAGCGCAGTTGGTTAGCGCGCCGCCCTGTCACGGCGGAGGCCGCG
>JALDXR010000028.1:0-14315 GCA_032154865.1 Nocardioidaceae bacterium | reverse complement strand
AGACCGGAGCCGTAGTTGTCGATGGCGAGGCCGGCGACCAGCGCGAAGCGCGACCGGTCGAGTTTCGGCCATCCTGTCCGGCTCACTAGCGAACTAGCTCGCGGCGCCAGAACTGAAGTACTCGGTGAGCACCGGCGCCAGGACACACCGTGCCATGGGGTGGTGTCGGCATTCACCCGTCCTCTCCGCTCGCGACCACGCTACCGATTGATCGGCCCGGCGCCGTCCGATGGGAGATCATGGCGCCATGCGTCCGCCGGCAGCCGCGCTGGATCCGGCGGCTGTTCTCGATGCGTTCGGGATCCACGGTCGCGCCGTCGAGCTGGCGGAGGTCGGCGGTGCCTGGTCGAACCGGGTCTACCGGCTGACGACGCAGCAGAGCCGGTTCGCCGTCAAGGAGATCCTCAACCCGTGGGGCGACGCCGGCTGGCGGGACTGGCTGGAGGTCGCGTGGCGGTTCGAGCTCCAGGCGTACGCCGCCGGCATCCAGATGCCCGAGCCGATCCCCAGTCCGGTCGACGGCGGCTGCGTGGCCTGGATCGACGGCACGGACGGAGCCGACCCGATCGCGGTTCGGCTGCACCGGTGGGTCGACGGCCGGGCGCACGATCCCGGTCCGGCGAGCCGGCCGGTGGCCGAGTGGGCCGGCCGGGTGCTCGCCACCCTGCATGGCCTCGACCCGCGACCGGTCGAGGTTGGCGGCCTGCCGTCGCAGAACCGGGAGACGGTGGAGCGGTGGCCGGAGCTGGTGAGCCTGGCCCGAGACGCGCGGGCGCGGTGGGCGGGACTGATGGTCCAGACCGAGCCGGTGGTTCAGACCATCGCGGCGCTCGCCGACGAGGCGGCGGAGGTCGCTGGTCCCGAGGTCATGAGCCACGGCGACCTCGACCAGAAGAACATCGTGCTCTCGCCGACCGGGCCGGTGCTCTGCGACTGGGACGCCGCCGCTCCGCATGCGCCACGCCAGGAGCTGGTCGACGCGGCGATGTCGCTGGCGGCCTGGAAGCGGTTCCATGTCGCCCGGGCGGTGATCGCCTCGTACGAAGCGGCGACCGGCCGGCCGGTCACCGTCGCCGCGGCCGACCTGGGGCCGACGATGCTGTCCAGCCTGGACTGGATCCGGTTCAACGTCGAACGGGCCCTGGGCATCCGTACCGCCAGTCCGCACGAGCAGGAGAGCAGTGACGGCCTGGTGGCGGGCCTACTGCAGCAGCTGCCGCATCAGGCCTACGTCGCGCTGCGGGCGCCCGAGTTGCTCCTCAGAGCGTAGGTTCGGTGCACAATGGGGCGGTGAACGACCAGCGCCCGTCGGGGGTCTACTCCGCGGCCCTGTGGCTCATCGCCATCGGCCTGGTGCTGGTCGGCTACGGCGCCTGGGAGCGGTGGGGGACCAACCTCGTCGCCTATCACAACCAGCAGGAGGCGGTGAACGACCTCACCGACGGATGGCGCGATCCCGACGACGCCAAGCTCGGGCAGGCGATGGCGCTGCTGCGGATCCCCGAGTTCGGAGCCCGCTTCGAGGTGCCGATTGTGGAGGGCATCAAGGCCGACGACCTGTCTCGCGGTGTCGGTCACTATCCCGGTACGGCACTTCCGGGCGAGGTCGGGAACTTCGCGGTCGCCGGGCATCGGGTGACCCACGGCGAGCCGTTCCGGGATCTGCCGGACCTGGAGGCGGGTGACGCCATCGAGGTGGAGACCTCCGAGGCGATCTACACCTACGCCTTCGACAACGACCCCGGTGATCTCGTCGTTCAGCCGAAGGACACCTGGGTGCTCGATCCGGTGCCGCCGGGCTCGCTCTACGACGAGGGCAGTGCCGAGCCCACACAGGCGATCGTCACCCTGACGACCTGCGGCAAGCTGGTCCACACCAGTGACCGGATCGTGGCGTTCGGCCACCTGGTCAAGACCGACTGGAAGTAGCCGGCGCGTCAGTCCGCGTCGGGGTCGCGGCCCTTGCGCAACAGCAGAAGGGCACCACCACCGGCGATCAACGCGCCCATCCCGGCCCAGGTGGCCCGGGGACCCCACGGCGATGCTCCGGTGTCGGCCAGCGGCGGCTCGTGTGGCCCGGCGGCCGGTGGTCCCTCGCCCGGCGGCGACTGGTTCTGGTCGGGCGGCGGTGGCTGGTCGTTGCTCGGCTTGTCGACGACCTTCTGCGAGCAGGTCGCGTCGGACAGCGTGATCGAGCCGCTGAGCCGCAGCACGTTGTTGAGGTCCGGGACCTGGTCGGTCGGAAGCTGCGACAGGAGGCTGTCGAGCTCGTCGTAAGCCTGCTGGGCCGAGAGCGCATCAGGGTCGGCCGGAACCGGCGGGAACCCGGCGTCCTCGCCGGCGTTCCTCACCTCGGCCAGGAGCTGTTTGACCGTGTCCTCGAACGCGCGCATCGCCTCCGGAAACTGCTGCAGAACGTCGGCGTCGAGGTCGGTGTTGAGCGTGACGACCAGGTTGGACACGGCACCGAAGGTCTTCTGGTCGGTGATCTGGTGGTTCCACCGGACCGAGCCGAGGCCGGGCACCGGAACATCGGTGTTGGGCTCCAGCTCGATCGAGCTGTCTTCCTGGATCCCGCTGCCGGTCAGGCTGCCGACCGGCGCTTCCAGGTCGATCTTCTCGCGATCGCCGGTGCAGCGGGCGACCAGGTTCTCCACCGACAGCGCGCCGTCGGCGATCTCGAGATGTCCGATCACCGCCTCGCTCACCACGGTGCCGTTGTGGCTTGTCGATGCCGCCCGGAAGCCGCCGCCGGTGATCAGCGGGTTGTCCGGCAGCCCGGCGGGCTCGTCGACGCCCCGGAAGTCGGCGTGCCCCACCCGGCTCGGCACGCCGAGTTGCTCCGGCGTGAGATGGACGGTCTGCTCGGGCGGCATCGGGAGCGTGTTGAAAGGCTCCGGGACATCGGCGTCCGCGGGGAACAGGGTCAGTGTCAGACCCTCGGTCTGGAACGCGGTCGCCTGGCCGTCGTAGTCGACCCGCGACTCCGCGTCCGCCGTCGCCGGGGTCGTCGCGGCCAACGCCACCACGGTGGCGACGAGCGTCGCTCCGGCTCCCCTCCGCACCCACCGGCTCGCCATGAACTTCCCTCCCCTTCACGCACTCTCCCCGTCCAACGACGAAATGGCCCGCAGGCTACGGCTCGGCCCATAAGCTGGCCGGGTGACGGAGGGGATCGGCCTGCCGGCGTGGAACGCGCTCCCGGACGCCGACGCGGTCCAGGCGCTGCGGGGCTGCTGCGCCTCGTCGCGATGGGCCGAGCGGGTCGCGGCGGACCGGCCGTACGCCACGCCGGAGCAGCTGTACGCGGCGGCCAATCAGGTCCTCGCCGAGCTCGACGAGGCCGACATCGACGAGGCACTGGCGGCGCATCCGCGGATCGGCGACCGGCCCACCGGCGCTGACTCGCGCCGGGAGCAGTCGGGCGTCGCCGGTGCGTCGAGGGACACCAAGGCCGAGCTGGCCGCGGCGAACCGGGCGTACGAGGAACAGTTCGGCCACGTCTACCTGGTCTGCGCGACCGGCAAGGACGCCGACGAGCTGCTCGCGATTCTGAGCTCCCGGCTGGGCAACGACGCCGCGACCGAGCGGCGGGTGCTGCGTGCCGAGCTAGCCAAGATCAACTACCTGCGGCTTCGCCACCTGTTACACACGACGGACCATCGAACGGAGGCTGACCGATGAGTGCCGTGACGACCCATGTGCTCGACAGCGCCCGCGGCAAGCCCGCGTCCGGCGTCGACGTCCGCCTGGAGAACTCCGACGGCGCCGAGATCGCCAGCGGCCGCACCGCCGCCGACGGCCGGTTCGGCGACCTCGCGCCGGACTCCCTGGCGGCCGGCACCTACCGCCTCGTCTTCGACACCGCGGGCTACTTCGCGGCGACCGGGCAGCCCGCCTTCTATCCCGAGGTGGCCGTCGCGTTCACCGTCGACGACTCCGGCGAGCACTACCACGTACCGCTGCTGCTCGCGCCGTTCGCCTACTCCACCTATCGCGGGAGCTGACCATGGGCATCGTCTTGGGACCGAACCAGTACGGGAAGGCCGAATGCCGGGTCGTCCGGATCGTGCGGGACCAGCCTCGCCACGAGTTGCGCGACGTCAACGTGTCGACCTGCCTGTGGGGTGACTTCGATGCCGCCCACGTCGCGGGCGACCAGTCGAGGGTGCTGCCGACCGATACGCAGAAGAACACCTGCTACGCCTACGCCAAGGAACACGGCATCGACCAGATCGAGGAGTACGCCCTCGTGCTGGGTCGGCACTTCGTCGACGACGTCGAGTCGGTTGCGGGGGCTCGGGTCGAGGTCGAGGAGTACGCCTGGGACCGGGTCGTCGTCGACGGCCGCGAGCACGACTACTCGTGGACGCGCCGCGGCGACGCCGTCCGGACCGCAGCCGTGACGGTGATCGGCGACGCCGTCTGGGTCGTGTCGGGACTGCACGATCTCGTGCTGCTGAAGTCGACCGGGTCGGAGTTCGCCGGGTTCCTGAAGGATCAGTACACGACGCTCGAGGAGACCCACGATCGGGTGCTGGCGACGTCGCTGACCGCGCGGTGGCGATGGGACGGCACGGGTCACGACTGGGGCGCGGCGTACTCCGGCATCCGGCAGATCCTGGTCGAGCGGTTCGCCGACGTACATTCGCGGGCGTTGCAGCAGACCCTGTGGCAGATGGGTCGCGCAGTCCTGGAGGCGTACGAGGCGGTGGCCGAGATCCGGCTGTCGGCCCCGAACAAGCATCATTTCGTCTATGACCTCGCACGATTCGGGCTGGACAACCCGGGTGAGGTATTCCACGCCGACGACCGGCCGTACGGGCTGATCCAGGCCGCCGCGACTCGCGACGGCGGCTCCGACCCCGGCCCGGCCTGGGAGTTGTCGACCGGCTTCGCGTAGGTGCGCGCGACTGTCGGTCGGGCGAGGCAGGATCGTAGCCGGAGGTGATGGATGTGACGCACCCAGAGGTGCAGCAGACGGTTCTGGACACCACGGATGTGCGGGGGCTCGCCGAGTTCTACCGCGAGCTGCTCGGCTGGGACTATCGGCCCGGCGACGAGCGGCCGCCGGCGGGCGAGCCGGATCCGCGTGGTGAGGACTGGCTGGTGCTGCGCGACGGCGCCGGCGGTCGCGGTCTGGCATTCCAGGGGGTCTCGGAGCTTCCCGAGGCGACCTGGCCGAAGGGGCCGATTCCGCAGCAGCTCCATCTCGACATGTCGGTGCCGACGGCTGAGGAGCTGCGGGCGCAGCACGACCGGGTGCTGGCGCTCGGCGGCAAGCTGTTGTACGACCGGTTCGACGACCCGGACGAGCCGCTGCTGGCCTACGCCGATCCGTCCGGACACCCGTTCTGCATCTTCGTCGCGGCGGAGTAGCCGACCAAGGTCCCTACCGCCGCACCCGTCGCCATGGATACTGAGCGAATGGACTTCCTGCGGCCGACCAACTGGCCGGATGCCCTCGCCGCCAAGGCCGAGCATCCGGACGCGGTGCCGATCGCCGGCGGCACCGATGTGATGGTCGAGCTCAACTTCGACCAGCGGCGGCCGCCGGTGCTCCTGGACCTGACCGCGGTCGACGAGCTTGCCGAGTGGGATGCGGACGACGGGCGAGTACGGCTCGGAGCCGGTGTGCCGTACTCCCGCGTGATCACCGAGCTCGGCGACCGGCTGCCCGGCCTCGCGATGGCCTCTCGCACGGTCGGCTCGCCGCAGATCCGCAATCGCGGCACGGTCGGCGGCAACCTGGGATCGGCGTCGCCGGCGGGCGATGCGCATCCCGCCCTGCTCGCCGCCACGGACACCGAGGTCGAAGCCGCGTCGGTGCACGGCAACCGGCGGATTCCGATCGGCGACTTCTTCACCGGCGTCAAGCGCCACGCGCTCCAGCCGGACGAGCTGATCGCCTCGGTGTGGATCACGCCGCCGTCGGGCCCACAGCAGTTCAGCAAGATCGGCACCCGCAACGCCATGGTGATCGCGGTCTGTGCCTTCGGCCTCGCGTTGCATCCGGACCGGCGTACGGTCGGCACCGGGATCGGCTCGGCGGCCCCGACTCCGATCCGGGCCGGCGCGGCCGAGCGGTTCCTCGCCGACGCCCTCGACGAGGCGGGCCTGTGGGATTCGCGTGGGACGTTGCCCGACTCCCTGACACACGAGTTCGGTCAGCGCGTCCAGGATGCGGCGGCGCCGATCGACGACGTTCGCGGCAGCGCGGCGTACCGGCGACACGCACTCGACGTCATGGCCCGGCGGACCCTCGGATGGGCCTGGGCGGACTACCGGAAGGCGGCCTGACATGCGGATCACGATGACCGTCAACGGCGAGGCTCGCGAGGTCGACGACGTCTGGCCGGGCGAGAGCCTGCTCTACGTGCTTCGCGAGCGGATGGGTCTGCCTGGGTCCAAGAACGCTTGTGAGCAAGGCGAATGCGGTTCGTGCTCGGTCTACCTCGACGGGGTGCTCGCGTGCGCCTGTCTCGTCGCCGCCGGCCAGGCGCAGGACCGCGACATCGTCACCGTGGAGGGATTGGCCGACGGCGACGAGCTGCATCCGGTCCAAGCCGCGTTCGTCGAGGCCGGCGCCGTGCAGTGTGGGTTCTGCACGCCGGGTCTGATCGTCGCGACCCATGACCTGCTCGCCAGGCGGCCCGACCCGACCGACCCGGAGATCCGCGAGGCACTGGCGGGGAACCTGTGCCGGTGTACGGGCTACGAGAAGATCCTCGACGCGGTCCGGCTGGCCGCGGCGCGTACGACGGCGTCATGACGACGGTCATCGACGGCTGCCACGTCGTCACGATGGACGACGATCGCGCTGAGCATGAGTCCGGCCATGTCGTCGTCGAGGGCAACCGCATCGTCGCCGTGGGTGCGGGACCGGCACCGGAGACGCCGGGCGCTCGGATCGTCGACGGCACCGGCTGCCTGCTGACCCCCGGCCTGATCAACACGCACCATCACCTCTACCAATGGGTGACGCGTGGACAGGCGGTCGACGGCACCTTGTTCGAGTGGCTCACGACGCTCTATCCGGTGTGGGCGCGGCTCGACGAGGAGTCGGTCGACGCGGCGGCGCAGGGGTCGCTGGCGCAGCTCGCCCGTACTGGCTGCACGACGAGCAGCGATCATCACTACGTCTTCCCGCATGGCGGCGGGGATCTGTTCGCCGCGGAGATCGGTGCCGCTAAGACCGTCGGGCTGCGATTTCACCCGTGTCGCGGGTCGATGGACCTCGGGCGCAGTGCCGGTGGGCTGCCGCCGGACAGTGTCGTCGAGGACCGCGATGCCGCCCTCGCGGCGACCGAGGCGGCCATCGACCAGTGGCACGATCCGGCTCCGGACGCGATGGTCCGCGTCGGGGTCGCGCCGTGCTCACCGTTCACGGTCACGGCCGAGCTGATGCGCGAGGCGGCCGAGCTCGCCCGGCGCCGCGGCGTACTCCTGCACACGCACCTGGCCGAGACGACCGACGAGGAGGAGTACTGCCGCGAACGCTATGGGCAGAGCTCCCTGGAGTACGCGGCCGACCTGGGCTGGCTCGGCGAGGACGTGTGGTTCGCCCACGCGATCCATCTCGACGACGACGGAGTCGACCGGGTCGGGGACAGCCGTACCGGCGTCGCCCACTGCCCGAGCTCCAACGCCCGACTCGGCGCCGGCATCGCTCGTACCCGGGAGCTTCGGGACGTCGGCGCCCGCGTCGGGCTCGGGGTCGACGGCGCCGCGAGCAACGAGGCCAGCAGCCTGCTCGAGGAGGTACGGCATGCCGTGCTGTTCGCGAGGGCGGTGGGCGGGCCGCAGGCGTTGACGGTCCGCGACGGACTCGAGATGGCGACCCGAGGCGGGGCTGCCGTGCTCGGTCGGCTGGACGACATCGGGTCCGTCGAGATCGGCAAGCTCGCCGACCTCGCACTCTGGCGGCTCGACACCCTCGCCCACGCCGACATCCCCGATCCGGTCGCGGCGCTGGTGCTCGGCGCGCCGCCGCCGCTCGAACTGCTGCTGGTCAACGGGCAGCCGGTCGTCGAGCACGACCGAGTCGTCACGGTCGACGAGGCCGAGCTCGCTCGCCGGGCCGCGTGGGTCAGCCGGGCGCTGCTGGCGGGTTAGTCCCAGTCGGTTTGCGGACTTGTTGTGGGTCTCGGTCCTCGCACACCGACAACAAGTGCGCAAAAGCGCAGGTCAACCGCGTATCGTGGGGGCGATGAGTACACCGGTCGTGACGAGGCCGCCGGCGACCCGGGACGGCGTCGGCGCCAGCGCCGTTCGGCCGGACGGCACTCTCAAGGTCACCGGCGAGTTCGCCTACGCGAGTGACCTCTGGATGGACGACATGCTCTGGGGCGTCACGCTGCGCAGCCCGCATCCCTACGCCCGGATCCGCGGCATCGACCTGGGGCCCGCTCTTGCGACTCCCGGCGTCTACGCGGTGCTGACCGCCGACGACGTCCCGGGTCGCAACCGGGTCGGCCTCGAGCACGAGGACCAGCCGGCCCTCGCCGAGGGCGTGGTGCGCTACGAGGGTGAGCCGGTCGCCCTGGTCGCGGCCGACCATCCGGAGGTGGCCCGGCGAGCCGCCAACCGGATCCGGGTCGACTACGACGTAATGACGCCGGTCACCGACGGCGAGCAGGCCCTCGATCCCGAAGCGCCGCAACTCCACGGGCACGGCAATGTCGTACGCCATCTCAAGATCCGCAAGGGCGACCCGGAGATCGCCGCCCCGGTCGTGGTCAGCCTGGACTTCGAGGTCGGCATGCAGGACCAGGCGTTCCTCGGACCCGAGTCGGGTCTCGCGGTGCCGGCCGAGGACGGCGGCGTCGAACTCCACGTGGCGACCCAGTGGCTGCACGTCGACCAGCGCCAGGTGTGCCAGGCGCTCGCGCTCCCGCCCGAGAAGGTCCGGCTCACGCTGTCCGGCGTCGGCGGCGCGTTCGGCGGTCGCGAGGACCTCTCGATGCACGTGCACGCCTGCCTGCTGGCCCTCCACACCGGCAAGCCGGTCAAGATGGCCTACAACCGCGAAGAGTCGTTCTTCGGCCATGTGCACCGGCACCCGGCGTCGATCAAGCTCGAGTTCGGGGCCGAGACCGACGGCCGGCTGGTGTACGCGAGGAGCCGTATCGTCCTGGACGGCGGAGCGTACGCGTCGAGCACCGGTGCCGTCGTGGGCAACGCGGGCACGCTCGGCCTCGGGCCCTACAACATCCCCAACGCCCACGTCGACTGCTACGGCGTCTACACCAACAACCCGCCGTGTGGCGCGATGCGCGGCTTCGGTTGCGTGCAGGCGGCGTTCGCCCACGAGGCGCTGATGGACGAGCTGGCCGACCGGGTCGGTGTCGACCGGATCGAGATCCGGCGCCGCAACGGCATGCGCGAGGGCGACCGCAATCACACCGGCCAGCTGATCGACTCGGCCGCTCCGGTCGCCGAGCTGATCGAGCGGGTGCGCGACCTGCCGCTGCCGGCGGCGACCCCCACTGGCGGTAGCCAGATTGCGAAACACGCCGGCGCGTCTCGCAATATGCCTACCGCCAGTGCTGCGGTCGACCTGACGACCATGCCGGGCGGCGTCTCCAACACGACGCATGGCGAGGGCGTCGTACGCGGCGTCGGCTACGCCGTCACGTACAAGAACGTCGGCTTCTCCGAAGGCTTCGACGACTACGCGACCGCCCGGGTCCGGCTCGAGGTGATCGGCGGCGAACCGGTCGCGACGGTCCACACGGCGTCGGCCGAGGTGGGTCAGGGCCTGATCACCGTGGAGCAGCAGATCTGCCGTACCGAGCTCGGCGTCGACCGGGTCGTCGTCGCGCCGAAGGACACCAGCGTCGGCAGCGGCGGTTCGACATCGGCGTCGCGCCAGACCTACGTCACCGGCGGTGCCGTCAAGGCCGCGTGCGAGGCGGTCCGCGAACACGTGCTCAAGCTCGCGGCGGCCCGCCCCGGACCGTCGACAGCCCTCCAGCTGAGCGGCGGCCGGGTGCGCAGCCTCGACGGCGAGTTCGATGTCCCCCTGGTCGATGTGCTCGGCGACGCCGCGGTGGACGAGACCGTCGAGTGGCGGCACCGGCCGACCGAGCCGATCGACCCCGAGACCGGACAGGGCAACGCCCACGTGCAGTACGCCTTCTCGGCGCATCGCGCGGTCGTCGACGTCGACACCGAGCTCGGCCTGGTGAAGGTGATCGCCCTCGACACGGCGCAGGACGTCGGCAAGGCGATCAACCCGCAGGCCGTCGAGGGTCAGATCCACGGCGGCTCGGCGCAGGGTCTCGGCCTGGCGCTGATGGAGGAGATCGTCGTCCGCGACGGCAAGATCGCCAATCCCTCGTTCACCGACTACCTGATCCCGACGATCCTCGACATGCCGCCGATGCAGCTCGAGGTGCTGGAGTACGCCGATCCGCACGCGCCGTACGGAGTACGCGGTGTCGGCGAGCCGCCCACGATCTCGTCCGGTCCGGCGATCGCAGCAGCGATCCGGCAGGCGACCGGGCTGCCGGTGCGCCGGGTCCCGATCCGGCCGGAGCACCTCACCGATACGTGAGCCGGCCCGTCGGATGTCGCGTGCTCTCAGCTGCCGGCAGAGTCCAGCAGGGTACGGATCTCGGGAAGCAACTCGACCTGCGCGTCACCGCAGGCCGTGACGAACGCCTCGACGGTGGCGTCGCAGTCGAACACGATCTGCTCCAGCGCGAGCGCGCTCAGATCGACCTCACTCGGGGCGACCAGCTGCGCCGAGCCGCGTTCGCGCCCGAACGGGGCGACGAACGTCATCGCCTGGGTCCAGCGGGCCTCCAGCCGGTGCGCGAGATCCTCCGGCGGCGTCCACGACGGCAGGAAGAGCCGGGCGTCGTCGTCGGTCGGTGCCGGCCGCCAGAAGAACTCCGCCACCAGGCGGGTGTGGGTGAAGAAGGCGTCGCGGCTGGCCTGGCGTACGACGCTGGGCAGCTCCGGCATCAGGTCGTCGCAGGCGTACCACGGCAGTCGCCGCATCATCTGCAGTGAATAGCTGAGGTTCAGCAGGACCGGGAGTTCCCGGGGTTCCCTCAGCTGCGTGAGAGGGCCATCCGCCTCGTCCAGAGCCACGCCCTCCACATCGCCCGAGTCGTCTACTCCGTTACCGAACAGAACCCAATCGGCCACATAGCGGGCGAGATGGCCGGTTTGTTCCGGCTGCGATGCGGCCGAGCATCGCTCCGGTCGATCGGGAGACAATCCCCCCATGGCTGAATACGACCTCCTCATTCGTGCGCCGCGGGCGGTGATCGGCCGGTCGGAGGAGCCCTGCGTCGTCGCCGTACGTGCCGGGCGGGTGGCGGACCTGTTGGAGTACGACCCACCCGCGACGCGGAAGGTGGTCGCGCCGGTGGTCGAGCTGGCCGCCGACGAGGTGCTGCTTCCCGGGTTGGTGGACACCCATGTCCACGTGAACGAGCCGGGACGCACCGAGTGGGAGGGCTTCGCGACCGCGACCAGGGCGGCGGCGGCCGGCGGCGTCACGACGCTCGTCGACATGCCGCTCAACGCGATCCCGCCGACCGTCGACCTGGCGGCGCTCGACGCGAAGCAGCGCGCCGCCGCGGACCAGGCGTACGTCGACGTCGGATTCTTCGGCGGTGCGGTGCCCGGCAGCCTCGGCCGGCTGAAGCCGCTGCACGACGCCGGTGTCTTCGGCTTCAAGTGCTTCCTGCTCCCGTCGGGCGTCGACGAGTTCGCGCCGTTGACGACTGAGGAGCTCGAGGTCGCGATGGGGGAGATCGCCGCATTTGACGGTATCCTGCTGGTACACGCTGAGGATGCGGCGACGATCGAGGCCGCGCCGTCGGCGAGCGGCCGTCAGTACTCCGGATTCCTCCGGTCCCGGCCGCCGAGCGCCGAGATCCGCGCGGTCGAGACGTTGGTGCGTTTAGCTCGGGAGACGGGAGCTCGCGTACACGTGTTGCATCTGTCGAGCGGCGACACCGTGCCGCTGATCGCCGCCGCCCGGGCCGACGGCGTCCGGTTGTCCGCAGAGACCTGCCCGCACTACCTGACGCTCGCGGCCGAAGACGTCCCGGACGGCGACACGACGTACAAGTGCTGTCCGCCGATCCGGGAGGGCGCGAACCGGGACCGGCTGTGGGACGCGCTCGGCTCCGGTGCGATCGACGCCGTCGTCAGCGACCACTCGCCGTGCCCAGCGCCGCTCAAACACCTCGACACCGGCGACTTCGGCGCCGCCTGGGGCGGCATCGCGTCGCTTCAGCTCGGTCTGTCGCTCGTGTGGCAGGCGGCCCGGCGTCGCGGATTCGGACTTCCTCGCGTGGTCGAGTGGATGGCCACCAAGCCTGCCGACCTGGTCGGCCTGCCTCAGAAGGGACGGATCGCGGTCGGTGCCGCAGCCGACTTCGCGGTCTTCGCGCCCGACGACAGTATCGTCGTCGACCCGCGTACCCTGCACCACCGGCATCCCGTCACGCCTTACGCAGGCCGCGAGGCGGCCGGGCGGGTGCGCCAGACGTGGCTCCGAGGCAGGCCGATCAGTCTCGGACCCGACGCGACGCCGCGTGGTCGGCTGCTGAGCCGGGCGGTGGCCTGATGACGAGCACGGACTTCCGGACCCTGCCCGACCTCGCGGTACGACCGCTCGGCGGCAGTGTCGTCTCGGCCAACGACGAGCTGTTCGCCGAGCGGGAGAACCTGATCCGGCCCGGACCGGCCGAGTTCGACCCCGGCCGCTTCGGGCCCAAGGGCAAGATCTACGACGGCTGGGAGACCCGGCGCCGTCGCGAGCCCGGTCACGACATCGCGATCGTGCGGCTCGGCGCGCCCGGAGTTGTCCGCGGTGTCATCGTCGACACCGCCTGGTTCAAGGGCAACTATCCGCCGGAGGCATCGATCGAGGCCACTCATGTCGACGGCTATCCGACGCCGGATGAGCTGCTCGCCTCGGCGCAGTGGGAGACGCTCGTGCCGCGCAGTCCGCTCAAGGGCGACACCGAGAACGCCTTCGGCGTCGTCGACGAACGCTGCTGGACCCACGTACGGCTGACGATCTACCCGGACGGTGGGGTGGCGCGGCTGCGCGTACACGGTGAGGTCATCCCCGATCCGCGGTTCCTCGATCCATCCGCGCTCGATCTGGCCGCCATCGACAACGGCGGTCGCGTCGTCGGCTGCTCGAACCTCTTCTACAGCTCGCCGAACAACCTGCTCTCGCCGGACCGGCCACGGTCGATGGCCGAGGGCTGGGAGACCGCCCGCCGCCGCGACGACGGCAACGACTGGGTCACCGTACGACTGGCCGCGGCCGGCGTCGTCCGGCTGGCCGAGCTCGACACGACGTACAACATCGGCAACGCGCCCGGGTGGGCCCGGCTCAGCGGCTGCGACGCGTCAAGGAGCGACATCGACGACCCGGCGACGTGGTTCGAGCTGCTCTCGCGGACCCGGCTGCAGCCCGACACCCGGCATCGGTTCCTGCTGCCGGAGGCATTGCCGGCGACCCATGTCCGGCTCGACATCTACCCCGACGGCGGGATGGCCCGGCTCCGGCTGCACGGCGCCCTGACCCTCGACGGCCGGGAGGCCATTCAGCGCCGGTGGGAGGAGTCGACGCCGCGCTGAGGGTAGCCGAATTGCGAAACACGCCGGCGTGTCTCACGATTTGCCTACCGCCAGCGATCCCGGCTGGCTGCGGCGCCGGGAGATGCCGACGCCGATGAGGCAGATGGCGCCGCCGACGATGCCGTAGGTCGTGGGGGTCTCGGACAGCAGCAGCCAGGACATCAGAACGGCCAGCGCAGGAGCGACGTACGTCGTCGCGCCGAGCCGACCGGTGTGGGTCCGGCTCAGCGCGTACGACCACGTCACGAAGCCGATCGCGGTCGGGAACAGGCCGAGGTAGATCGCACCGGCAATGGCTCCGCCCGACGCCGAGCCGAGCTCGTCGACCAACTGCGGCGCCCACGGCGCGAGTGCCACGCTTCCGGCGACGCAGGCGAGCCAGGTGGCGGTGAGCCCGTCGACGTGGCGAAGCGTCACCTTCTGGATCAGCATGCCGGCCGTGAACAGCACGGCCGCGATCAGGCAGAGGACGACGCCGATCCAGTCGCCGCCGCCCGACGAGTCCATCGCGATCACGGCCACCCCGCTGAGCGCGACGATCGAGCCGAGGATGAGCGCGCGCGGGTAGCCCTCGCCCAGGAACAGGCCGGCGCCGAAGGTGATCATCAGCGGTGCCAGGCTCACCAGGAGGGCGGCCGTACCGGCGTCGATGTGGCGCTCGCCGGCGTTGAGGGCGACGGTGTAGCCGGCCAGCC
>JALDXR010000398.1:0-4155 GCA_032154865.1 Nocardioidaceae bacterium | reverse complement strand
TCCGTCCAGCACCTCCGTCAGGCCCGGGCGTCGATCAAGGCCAAGGACCTCGTCGACGCCGACTCCGTTCGGATCGGCCGACACCACGGCGACCCGCAAGCCGTCCATCGCCGACCTGGCCGCCAGGTTGACCGCCGTGGTGGTTCGCCCGTCGCCTGGGGTCGGACTGGTGATGAGCAGGCAGTCCCGGCCCGACTCCCGCAGCGTCCCCGCAAGTTCGGAAGCCACCATGCCGTAGGTCGATCCATTCGCCCCGACCGCGACGCGGTCCACGTCGGTCGTACGCATGGTCGGGACCACACCCAGGACCGGCAGGTCGGTTGCCGCGTGGATGTCCGAGACGCCCCGCAGCCGCTGCGCCGAGTATCGGCCCCATAGGTACTGGAGGAACACCGCCAGCACCAACACGCCTATCAGGCTGACGACGGCGACGAATGCGGAGTCGAGCGGCGATCGATCGATGCTGGCCAACCACACGGCATCCAGAGCCACGACCACCGCCAGCACCATTCCCCACGCGATCAGCCCAGCCCAGCGCCGCCACCACCCCTTCGGGCCCCATTCCAGTCGGGTGGAACCGCCCATGTGACCTCCCGAGACTGGATGCAGCGGCCGAATCGCCACATCCCTCGCGTATGACCTGTACCCGCACCATGATCGCCTATGCCAGCACAGACCGCGCCCAATATCGCTTCGCCCTCGAGTTGGACGCCGTCACCAGACACCGCTACGGGTTGTCCTCCGCCCACGATCCGGCGGCGACTCCTGCGGCGTCCCTGAAAAGGCTGGCGACCCGCCGAGCCGTCGTCTGCGTTTCGGAAGCAACCTCGGTCACGGCGGCGACGACGAGGTTGAAGGAGCTGCGAAAGGATGTCGCCAGGTTGTGGGTATGCGCCGGTTTCGGTCGGCGTTGCCAGGACTGGGCGTGCAGATACCTCAGGCGGTAGATGGCGGTCTCCCACATGTAGCCAGCGCCAGGCCCCGGTGGATAGCCCTCGTCGCGCTTGGGCAGGTCGTCCAGAACCTGATCGAAGCTCTTGCCGCGGAGCTTGGCAAGAATCCCGGTGAGGGTCTCCGCGACGAGGAAGTTGCCATAGGTGAGCTCCTCCAACTCCGCCTCCGACGGTATGACGGCCGTGCCATCCGGGCTCAGGTAGTCGTGGAGGCGGTCGTACGCGCGCTGCACCGCGCGGGCCTGCTCCGGCGTCATGAACCGGGCAGTACCCACGGCCAGTGCCGCCGAACCGATCACCTCGGTCGATGGATTCAGCGTCCTCGCCATCTGGGTGCACGCTTCTCGGCGAATGCGCGCGGTCCCTCGACAGCGTCCTCGGAACGCAACATCAGTTCGTAGCTCGCCAGGTCGCCAGAACGCAGTCGTCCGAACCCCTGCTGAGCGTCGAGCGAGGCGGTCGACTCCAGAACCTCCAGGACGGCAGCGACGGCCAACGGAGCACCGGCGCAGACCTGGCCCGCGAGTGCGAGAGCAGTGTCCATCAGCTCCTCGCCCGTGACGACCCGGTTGACCAGGCCCCAGCGCCCCGCCTCTTCGGCGGTCATTCGGCGCCCGGTGAGCAGCATCTCGCGACTGACCACATCGGGCAGCCGACGAGGCAATCGCAACAGTCCGCCCGAGTCGGCCACCAGACCGACGCGCACCTCGGGCAGTGCGAACTCGGCGTGGTCGGCGACGACGATCAGATCCGCGGCCAACGCGAGTTCGAGTCCGCCGCCGAGCGCCAACCCGTTGACCGCGGCGACGACCGGTTTGGCGCGACCGAAGAACTCGGTGAGTCCCCCGAAGCCACCCGGCCCGTGATCGGCGTCGACGGCCTCTCCATCGGCCGCGGCCTTGAGGTCCCATCCGGCGGAGAAGAACCGGTCACCGGCACCGGTCAGGACCGCCACGCGTAACGATGGGTCGTGCTCCAGGTGCCGAAACGCGTCGTACAGCGCATGGCTGGTCGAAACGTCGATGGCATTCGCTTTGGGGCGATCCAGGGTGACGACGAGCACGCCGTCGGAGACGTCCAGGTGCACCGGATCGCTCATCGGGATCGCCTCCAGATCAGTACGTCGCGCTCTCGCCACTGGTTTGCTCAGCCAACCGGATCAGGGCGTCCACCGCCACCGCGCCGTGAGGGAGTACGAGCAGCGGATTGACCTCGAGCTCGATGAGGCGTTCGGCGTAGTCGGCGGAGAGGGTCGTGATGCTCGCGATGGCGTCGACTACGGGGTCGAGGTCGACGGTACGGCCGCGGAATCCTGCCAGCACCGGCCATACCCGAAGCTGACGGAGGGCGGCGCGGATGTCGTCTGCTGTGGCGGGCAGGAGGATCGTGGCGGTGTCCTGGATCAGCTCGACCAGCTCCCCGCCGGCGCCGAGCGTCAGGGCGAGCCCAAACTGCGGATCACTGCGCACGCCGACGATGAGCTCCAGAACCACACCGTCGATCATCTCCTCGACAAGAAGCTGATCACCGAGTCCGGTCATGTCCCCGGCCGCCTGGCGCACCGCGACCTCTGAGTTCAGACCGAGCCGCACACCGCCAATGTCTGACTTGTGCGCAACCTCGGCGGAGAGCGACTTGAGCACGACGGGGAAGCCGAGTTCGGCCGCGAGGCCGGATACGTCGGCGGGATCGCGCGCAGCAAGTGATCGGGGAACGGCGATGCCATAGGACGCGAGGATCGCCTTCGCGCTTCGTTCGTCCAGCTGCTCCACCCGACTGGCGTTCGCCGGTGAGACCGGCAACAACGGAGGGATAGCCTCGGCCGCCGCTTGCGCCTCCCCGATCCGCTGAGCGGCCACGACGGCCGTCAGGCAGGATGCGACGCCCTGCATTGGTGCGATGCCGGCTGCCATCAGGCGACGGCCAACGGACTCCGACAGGCTCTCTGGAAGGGAAGCAACGACGCAGGCGCGAGCGCCGGTTTGCTTCCGTGCGGTTTCGAAGGCCGCGATCGTGGTCTCGAACTCGGAGACGTCGCAACGGTCGGCCCGCGGGAAGTCCAGCATCAGCAGGTGGCAGTCGACCTCTTCGTGGAGCAACGCAGTGAAGCAGGCGGTCAGCGCGTCGTAGTCGCCCCAGATGTACGTGTGGTAGTCCAGCGGATTCCGCAACGAGACCCGGTCGCCGAGAACGGCGTGCAATCCGACCCGGGTCGCCTCGGAAAGCTCCGGCAACACGAGTCCGTACGTGTGCGCGAGGTCGGCGACGTGGGCAGCCTCGCCTCCGGAGCAGCTGGCCGAGACGATGCGGAGGCCAGGCAGACTGCCGTGGACATGCAGCAGCTTCAGCGTCTCGAGAAACGTCTCGAGGTCGTGGACACGCGCGATGCCGAGTCGGTGAAACAGTGCGTCGACGACGACGTCCGGGCCGGCGAGTGAGCTGGTGTGGCTGAGGGTGACGCGAGCTCCGAGCTCGGAGGATCCGGACTTGAGGACCACGATCGGAACCCTCCGACGCAAAGCCTCGATCGCTGCGCGGGAGAGCTTGGCGACGTCAGGGATCTCCTCCAGGTAGAGGCCGATCGCCGTGATTCTGCGATCGGACAGCATCTCCTCGATCAGGTCGGGGACATCGGTCACCGCGCTGTTGCCGATCGTGACCAGCTGACCGATGGGCAATGTCCGCCGCTGCATGCTGAGGTTCTGCGCGATGTTTCCGCTCTGCGCGATCACCGCGACGCCGTGCTCGACGCGGGAGCCCCCGTGCTGTTCTGGCCAGAGCGCGGCGCCGTCCAGGTAGTTCAGCAGCCCCAGGCAGTTCGGACCGAGCAGGGCCATGCCGTCCGTCGCGGCCACCAGGTCTCGCTCGAGCGCCGCGCCGTAGTCGCCGCTCTCGGCGAAGCCGGAGGCGTGACACACGACCCCGCCCACGCCGAGGCGGGCGAGTTCGCCGACCACCTTGACGGTCTTTTCGCGTGAGACGGCGACGAAGGCGGCGTCTGGGACGCCTGGCAGCTGCGCCACGTCGGCGAAGCACGGCCAGCCGTCGATCTCTGCTCGCGTCGGGTGGATGGGCCAGATCTCGCCGTCGAAGCCGAGCGCCCGGCACTGACGAGCCGCAACCTCGGCTGCCCGTCCGCCCACGACCGCGATGGTGCGTGGCGAGAGCAGTCGCCGCAGCTGGTCGCCCACGGCGTACTCAC
>JALDXR010000397.1:0-4160 GCA_032154865.1 Nocardioidaceae bacterium | reverse complement strand
CCCGAGGGCATCAAGATCACCGACAACGCGATCATCCCGATGAAGGAGCGCGTGATCGACCGCAAGTACGACCCGCTGGTGTGGCTCGGCGACAAGATCCGGCGCCGTACCGACGATCGCACCGAGGTCTAGTCGCGACCCCGTCGGGATACCACGTTCTCGTGGTATCGCCGCACTCTGCACGGCGTCCAACCCATGCAGAGTGCGTACGAGCCATGCAGAGTGCGTCGACGACCTCGATATCGGATCCCTCCGCATCGATAGCACTTGTGCTACCGCGGCTGCGTGGACACTGTTGGCCTCCGCGAACTGCGCCAGCGAGCCTCTGACCTCGTGCGCCGGGTCGAGGCCGGCGAGGAGATCACGATCTCGGTCGCCGGCCGGCCGAGCGCACGTCTGGTGCCGATCGGGCCGAAGGCCTGGCGCTCCTACGACGAAGTCGCCGATGTGTTCGGAGATGCCGAGGATTCCGACTGGTCTCGCGATCGAGATCGCCTCGATCAGCAACTCCGCGCTCCGCGGACTGACCAGTGAGAGCGATTCTCGACACCAGCGTGGTGCTGTCCAGTCTCGTGGGCCCGATACCCGGCGAACTCGCCGTCAGCGCGGTCACGATGGCTGAACTCCACTACGGCGTTCTCGTCGCCGACGATGACCAGGTGCGGGCTACCCGCCTACGCAAGCTGCGCGCGCTGCAGCGGCGGTTCGACCCTCTCCCGATCGACGATGCGGTAGCCGAAAGCTATGGCGAACTCGCCGCAGCGGTCGTGAGTGCTGGACGCCAACCTCGTGCACGCGTGATGGACATCCTGATCGCAGCGACGGCCCACGCCCACGACGCTCAGCTCTACACGCGTAACCCGAAGGACTTCAAAGGCATCGACGGCCTCGTTCAGGTCGTATCGGTCTGACCGCACCGAGGTCTAGTCGCCCGGCGCGCTGGCCTCGGCGCTGGCCGCGGGCTTCGGGTCGGCCGGCTGCCGATGGAGCCGTCGGGGGAAGAAGAGGGCGGGGATCATCACCACCGCAGTGAGGATGAAGGCCGTCCAGAAGACGTGCTGGTACGCCTCGGCGAGTAGCGGCGCGACCCGATCATGGAGTTCCGGCGGGATCGAGCTGATCTGACTGCCGCCGCCTTGGGAGGGGATCCCGTTGGCGTCGAGCTCGTTGGTCAGCTGCCGGGAGAAGACGAAGACGAGCAACGCGCCGCCGAACGAGCCGCCGACCTGCTGGATGGCCGAGATCGTCGGCGTCGCCCGGGACATCGCCGCCCGCGACAGCCGCGAGTACGACGTCGCGATGGTCGGCATGATGGTCGAACCGAGACCCAGACCGCGGACGAACAGCGCGAAGGTGAGCCAGACGTACGACGTGTCGGTGCCGACCTGGGTGAACGGCAGCGTGCCGAGCAGCATCAGGATCACACCGAACGGCACCACCCGACCGGCGCCGTAGCGGTCCGTGATGCGACCGGCGATCGGCATCGCCAGCATCGCGCCCAGTCCTTGCGGCGCGAGGAGCAGTCCGGCGGCCAGCGGGCCTTCCAGACGCACCGACTGGTAGTAGAGCGGCATCATGAGCAGGCCGCCGAACAGCGCGATCGCCACGAGGAACACCGCCACCGCACCGCTTCGGAACAGCCGGTTGGTGAACAGCCGGACGTCCACCAGCGACTCCGCGCCGCGGCGCAGGCTGTGCAGCACGAACAGCGTGACCAGCACCGCGCCGGCCAGAATCCACCCGATCACACCCCACTCGGTGAAGGTCGCGCGCGAGCTTGCTTCGGACAGGCCGTAGAGCAGGCAGACCAGACCACCGGACAAGAGAACGAGACCCCGGATGTCGAACCGCCCACCGGCGTCCGGCTCCCGCCCGTCGGGCAGCTTCCAGATCGCGAGCGAGACCGCGAGCACTCCGACCGGCAGGTTGACCAGGAAGATCCAGTGCCAGCTCGCGTACTCGACCAGCAGCCCACCGAGCACCGGACCGAACACCGGGCCGAGGAGCATCGGCACCCCGAGCAGGGCCATCGCGCGGCCGATCCGGTCGGGTCCGGCCGCTCGGCCGATGATGGTCTGGCCGCCTGGCAGCAACATGCCGCCGCCCAGACCTTGCACGATGCGGAAGGCGATCAGACTCTCCATCGACCAGGAGACCGCACACAGCGCCGAGCCGACGGTGAACAGGACGAGCGATGTGATCCAGACCTTCTTGGTCCCGAAGTGGTCCATCGCCCAGCCGCTCAGCGGGATCACCACGCCGACCGCCAGCAGGTAGCCCGTCACGACCCACTGCGCCGTCGAGAGGGAGGCGTCGAGCTCTCTGCTGAGGGTGTCCAGGGCGACGTTCACGATTGTCGTATCGAGAATGACCATGATCAGCCCGGAGACGACGACCAGGCCGGTCACGATGACACTGCGATCGAGCTTCTCCGGGGGCGCCGATGTCGGCTGGGCCGCTTCGGGACCGTCCACGTCTGCCTCCTCTACCCACGAGCACCGCGGCGCACCGCGATCGAGTCGACAGATCCAGACTAGGTCGCCGAATGCTGTCGTCCTCGCGCAGCCGGCGGCCGTGAGGCGACGGCCGGTTCGTCTGCGTCAGGGCCGGAGTGAATAGGCGCGCAGAATCGTCTGTTCGACCGAATTGCCGGCACTGTCGGTCGCTGAGGCGCGCAGCGAGACGTAGCCCGGCTGAGCGGGGTGGTGGAGGATGGCGTGCCGATCCGCGCCGTTGCCCAGCAGCTTCACCGGCCGCCAGGTCGCGCCGTCGTCGTAGGAGACCTCGAGCTCGAGACCATCCAGCTCTGCGGGTGTCGCGCCAGTCTGCCGCTGCACGTCAACCGGCAGCCGGAACGGCCGACCGGCCGGGGCGGAGTTGTTCTCGTCCAGCGTCGGACCGAAGCGGATGGCCATCAACGGCAGGACGGAGAACTCCGCGGCCGGATCGTGCTCGGAGCGGAACCGCCAGGTCGCTCGCACCTCGGTCGAGAGGTCCGCAAAGCTCGGCCGTGATCCATCCACCTCGAGGCGGTACGTGCCGGCGGCGTCGGGCACTCCGAACGTACCCGAGCCCGCGAACGGCGTCTCACCGAGCAACTCGTCGTCGAAGTAGAGCGCCGTCCGGCCGACGTCGGTCCGGGCGAACACGGTGTGATGCTCGGTGCTGAACTCGTCGAACACCGGCACGGACACCTGGATCACGTCGGAGCCGGGCTCCGGCGCCACGGCGGACTGCGGCCCGGCCGCGGCGATGCTGTCACCGCCGCCGCCGGGCTGCCGATAGACCCACTGGGTCGCAGGCTCGATCTCGGGGAAGGCAGGTCCGTGGACCGCCCGGTCCCACTGCGCCAGACTGTGCCGGCCGGGCTTGAGCCGCACGAGCGGCGTTGCCGCGACGGATTCGACCGCGCCGCTGACCGGGTCGGTGATCTGGTACTCGGTCCTCCAGACGCTGTCCCGCGCGAGGTAGTACTCAGTTCGTTCGAACGGCGTATCGAACACGAAGTTGAAGCCGGCGCCGCTGCTCCCCTCCGGAGCCGTCCCGGTCGCCAGCACCGTTCCGCGTCGACCGTCGCGATGCGTGCGGTACTCCGCGTCGACCACAGCCAGGTCCCGGCGCCGTACGGTGCGATCAAGCCCAGTCCAGTAGCCACCGCGCTTGAACCACACCAGCAGATAGGCGTACGGGCTGTCGACGAAAAGACCGGCCGGACCCGGGTCGCCCCACTGACTGTGGACCGCCGATACGACGGCGTCGTTCGAGACCGTCGGACCGACCTGCGCCGAGTAGGCGTGCGTCAGGTCCGGACCCGCGACGATTCCGGCGAGGCCGAGGCCGTCTGGTGCGTGGCGCTCGTACATCACGACCGCCGCGGCGGACCGTGCGGACGGCTCCGGCACGTGTACTCGCATCGGTCGGCTGTCCCTGGCATCGAGGGTGATCGTCGTGTCCTCGGTCAGGTCGAGCAATGGCATCGCAAGCGCGGAGACATCGACGACCGGATCGTCGGTCCTGGTGTGGATCGTCGAGTACAGGTGGTATCGACCGGCAGGCAGCCGCATCGTGACCGAGCCGTCGGGTTCGAACGCCTCCACGCCGAAGATCCGGTCGAGACCGAGCACGTTCGTGAGATAGGAGGCCGGGCCCTCACCGTGGCG
>JALDXR010000396.1:0-4165 GCA_032154865.1 Nocardioidaceae bacterium | reverse complement strand
GCCTGGTTCTACACCGGCGGCAGCCGGCCGTACGGCTACCAGGCCCTCGGCGAGGCCAGCGTCTTCGTGTTCTTCGGCGTCGTCGCGGTCATGGGCACGACGTACGTCCAGCTCGGCGAGGTCACCTGGCTCTCGGTCGCCGCGGCCCTCGGGATCGGCGCCCTCGCCTGCGCGATCCTGGTCGCCAACAACCTCCGGGACATCCCGACCGACGCCGCGACCGACAAGCGCACCCTGGCGGTGCTGCTGGGCGACGCCAACACGCGCCGGCTCTTCCGGGCCCTGTTCCGAGCCTCGCTGCTAGCGCTCGTGTGGATGGCGGTCATCGAGCCGTGGGCGCTGCTCGGTCTGGCCGCCGGCCCACTGGCGATCCGGCCGTACGCCGCGGTGCGCGGGGGCGCGTCAGGACCGGCGCTGATCCCGGTGCTCCGCGACACCAGCCTGACCGAGCTGACGTACGCCGTCGCCATCACCGTCGGTCTCGCGATCGGCGCCTGACAGCGTGGCTCAACAACGCCTGGCGAGGACGTGGAACACGTGCCAGTGCTTCGGCCCGACGTAGGACGAGCCGTCGTGGTCGGCGACCTCGAGACTCAGCACCTCCCAGTCGCGGAACAGGACGTCGACGTCGGAGTCGGTGTGGAAGGTCATGTCGTCGTACCCGGCCGCCCAGCTGTCCCGGTCACCGAACAACTGCGCGGCCAGCACGCCGCCCGGGGGCAAGGCCGCCTCGACCTGCCGCCACAACGCGGCGAACCGATCCGGTGGGCAGAACGGCAGGCTGAAGCCGGCATGGACCAGGTCGGCCGGCTCGAGACCGAGATCGCCGGTCAGGTCGGCCTGCCGGATCTGTAGCCGGCCGTCGGCGGCAGTCAGTTCGGACAGCCGGCGCACCGCGTCGGGACTGTTGTCGATCGCGACCACCGACCAGCCGCGGTCGAGCAGATGCCGGGTGTCGATCCCGCCGCCGGCACCGAGGTCGATCGCACGGCCGGGCCGATCGAACAGCTCCATCGCGTCGATCAGCAGGGGCCGCGGCGGCCGGTCCACCCGGGCCTCGAAGTAGCCGTCCCAATCGGGCCCGTACGGGCTGCCCGATGGCTCAGGCATCGATCCACTCGCCGGTGGCCTCGAACTTCTCCAGCGCGTCGGTGTACGGCGCGATGTCGAGACCGTGCTCGCGCAGCCAGGCGTCGTCGTAGTACGTACGCGCGTAGCGTTCGCCGCCGTCGCAGAGCAGAGTGACGACGCTGCCGTCGCGACCCTCGTGGCGCATCCGGGCCACGATGCCCAAGGCGCCCCACAGGTTGGTGCCGGTGGAGCCGCCGACCGGTCGCCCGAGCATCCGGCTGCACCAGCGCATCGCGGCAATCGACGCCGCGTCCGGCACGCGCTCCATCCGGTCGATCACGGTCGGAACGAACGACTCCTCGACCTGCGGGCGTCCGATGCCCTCGATGCCGGAGCCACGGTCGATCCGGAAGTCAGGATCACCCCTGGTCCAACCGTCGAAGAACGCCGAGTGCTCGGGGTCGACGACGAGGATCCGGGTGTCGTAGCGCCGGTAGCGGACGTAGCGGCCGATCGTCGCCGACGTGCCCCCGGTGCCGGCGCCGATGACGATCCAGGCGGGCACCGGATGCCGCTCGTGGGCGAGCTGCTCGAAGATCGACTCGGCGATGTTGTTGTTGCCGCGCCAGTCGGTCGACCGCTCGGCGTAGGTGAACTGGTCCATGAAGTGCCCGTCGCACTCCGCGGCGAGCCGGCGCGACTCGTCGTAGACCGCCGTCGGGTCGTCGACCAGGTGGCAGCGGCCGCCGTAGAACTCGATAACGGCGATCTTCTCCTGGCTCGTGGTCGACGGCATCACGGCGAGGAACGACAGCCCCAGCAAGCGCGCGAAGTACGCCTCGCTCACCGCGGTCGAGCCGCTCGACGCCTCGATGATCGTGGTCGTGGGACCGATCCAGCCGTTGCACAACGCGTACAGGAAGAGCGAACGGGCGAGGCGGTGCTTCAGCGATCCGGTCGGATGGACCGACTCGTCCTTGAGGTAGAGATCGATGCCGGGCGGACCCGGGAGTGGGAAGACGTGGAGGTGAGTGTCGGCACTCCGATTTGCGTCGGCCTCGACCAGTCGAATCGCCTCGTCGACCCACGCCCGGTCAATCGACATCGTCGACGTCTTCTTTGCTCCTGGCACGCTCCAACCGGGCCGTCATGTCCTCCGCCCGCCTCCGTGCCGACCTGGCCAGATCGTCGCGCAGGCCGCGCAGCAGGTAGACCGACGCCAGGGCAGAGAGGAGCACGGCAAGCACTCCGGTCCACACGATGTTGCGGCTGGTCCACGGCAGGAACCAGCCGACGCCCAGCCAGATCAGCCCGAAGGCGCCGACGAACAGGCCGAATCGCGCCACGGTGTAGAGGATGAAACTACGCACGATCTATTTTGACACCTTCGGCGGAGCAGGAGTGGTGCGGCTAGGGGGTGACGGGGATGCGTCGAGGGCAGCGACGAAGTATGCCGGGTCGACGTTGCCGCCGGACACGACCGCAACGGTCCGCCCGAGCGAGCCGGGATCGGGATGGGTCATCCAGCCGGCGGTCGCGACCGCCCCGCTCGGCTCGGCCACGAGCCGGCAGCGCCGGGCGAGCAGCCGCATCGCGTCGGTGATCGCCGCTTCGGAGACGGTGACGACGTCGTCGACGTGGGCCTGGATGAGCGCCCAGGGCAGCTCGCCGACGACCTCGATCCGGAGTCCGTCAGCGATGGTCCGGGCGGTGAGCTCGACGGGCCAGGCCGTCCGCCGACCCACCGCGAATCCCTCGGCGAGGTCGCCGGCGAGCTCCGGTTCGACGCCGATGACCCGGGTGTGCGGCGACAGCGCCTTGACGGCGACGGCGATCCCGGAGATCAGCCCGCCACCGCTGACCGGGACGAGAACCGTGTCGACAGCGGCGGCGTCGGCGGCGATCTCGAGACCGACCGTGCCCTGCCCGGCGATCACCCGGGCGTCGTCGTACGGCGGGATCAGGTTGGCACCGGTCTCCTCGGCGTACGCCATCGCGGCTGTCTCCCGTTCGGCCACCGGCACGACCTCGATCCGCGCTCCCCACCGCTTCGTGGCCGCGATCTTCACCGGAGCCGCGTTGTCCGGAACCACGACCGTGCAGGGCACCCCAGCGGCCCGGGCGGCGTAGGCGACGGCTTGGCCGTGATTGCCCGACGAATGCGTCACGACGCCCGCCCGCCGGGCCGTGTCATCGAGCGTGGCGATGGCGTTGGTGGCGCCACGCAGCTTGAAGGCGCCGGTGACCTGCAGCGACTCAGGCTTGACCTGGAGTGCGCCGACGTCGTCGTCCGGTCCGGCAGCGAGGAGCGGGGTGCGTACGCAGGTCGAGACGATCCGGGCGGCAGCGGCCTCGACATCGGCAAGGCCGACCAAGGTCGGGTCCAGAGTCATGGGGCCTACTGTGACACGGCCAACTCGCACATCTCCCGGCGCAAGCCAAGGGGCGGGGGCCTCTTTCGGATTGGCGCAGGCGACCTACCCTGGACGGGTGGGAAAGGTCGTTATCGTCGTCATCGTCGTGGTGTTGTCCGTCTACACGCTGTTCGACGTGCTCGCCGCCGACCGCCGCCGGGTGCGCGGAATGCCCAAGCCCCTGTGGGTGATTCTGGCGCTTCTCCCCCTGCTCGGACCGGCGTTCTGGGTCGCGCTCGGCCGTCCACAGACACCCAGGGGACCCCAGCCCGGTGAGCGCCGAACGGTGGCCCCGGACGACGACCCCGACTTCCTGTGGCGGCTGGACCGCAAGCGTCGTCATAAGCCCGACGACGACGGCGGCTCATAGACCTGAGTAGGTGTGCTGACCGGACGCGATCAGGTTCACCCCGATGAAGTCGAACAGGAACGTCGCGAAGCCGATCAAGGCGATCACCGCGGCCGCCTTGCCGCGCCAGCCGGCGGTCGCCCGGGCATGGAGATAACCGGCGTAGACCACCCAGGTGATGAAGGCCCACACCTCCTTGGGGTCCCAGCCCCAGTAGCGACCCCACGCGTGCTCGGCCCAGATCGGACCGGCGATCAGCGCCGCGAAGGTCCACACCGGGAAGGCGAACGCGTGCACCCGGTAGGCGAGCTGGTCGATCGCGGCCGAGCTC
>JALDXR010000395.1:0-4175 GCA_032154865.1 Nocardioidaceae bacterium | reverse complement strand
TGGCCGAGCAGGCAGTGCACCTCGCCGGGAAGCACGTCCAGATCGACTCCGTCGAGCGCTCGTACGCCCGGGAACTGCTTGACGATCCCGGTCATGCGCAGGATGGGGTCGGTCATCGAGCACCTCCAGTGGTGACCTCGACCCCGGTGGGGTCGGCGAAGACAGACGACAGGGCGAGATGGGCGCCGCCCCGCGAGGCGGCGGTGAAGCCTAGCGAGGATTGGACTACTCGGCAGCCGCCGAGCCCGGTGGCCAGGATGCGGGGGGCCATCTCGGCCCGCATCGCCTCGATGAGGTAGGGCGCGAGCGGAGCGAAGAAGCCACCGAGGACGAGTGCTCCCGGATTGAACACGTTGACCAGCCAGGCGGCTCCGCGGCCGAGATCGACTCCGACCGCGTGGAGCGCGTGCAGCGTACGGGTGTCTCCCTCCGCCGCGCGCCGGGCGATGTCCTCGACGCGGACCGCGACGTCGACGGCCGGGTCGCGTACCGGGTCGTCTCCCACCGCGGCGGTATGGAGCACCGCCCGGAAGCCGACCATGGTCTCCCAGCAGCCGCGGCGGCCGCAGGAACAGTCGCGACCGGCAGGGTCGATCTGGACGTGCCCGACCTCTCCGGCGTAGCCCTCGGCGCCGCGAAGGAGCTGGCCCTCGACGACGATCCCGGCACCCACGCCGAGCTCACCGGTGAGCACGACGATGTCCGGTGTGCCGGCGACGGTGCCGTAGGCATGCTCTGCGACAGCCGAGAGATTGGCGTCGTTGGCGACCCGGACCGGCAGCGGCTCACCCAGGTGCCCACTCACTTCGTCGGCGACGGCCAGGCCCTGCCAGCCGAGGTTGGGAGCGGTGACGACCATGCCATGGGCGCTGTCCACCAGTCCGGGAACGGCGACCTGCACCTCGAGCAGCCGGGCGCCCTCCTCGGTCGCGGCAGCGCGGGCCGCGTCGACCAACGCGGCGAAGCGCGTCATGACTCCGCGCCAGTCGTCGGTGCCCTCGGGGACGGCGTCGTGACGCTCGAAGACCGGGCGCCCGGACAGATCCAGGGCGACTCCGCCGACGTGATGGCCTCCGACCTCCAGACCGAGGCCCCACAGGCCGCGCCCGTCGAGGGCCACGGACTGACCCGGGCGGCCGGGTGATCCGTCGGCCCGTCGGTCGCCGAGGACGACCAGGCCACGGGAGGCCAGCTCGTCCACGACGGAGGCGACCGTGGCGCGGCTGAGGCCCGACATCTCGGCGAGGCGGGCCCGGGACCAGGGCCCTTCGGTACGGAGCAGACCGAGGAGCATGCCCATGTTTTCGCCACGGCGGCCGGGCTGGGCGGATCGGCCCGTGCCAGCCGCCTGGGCCGTCGTTGGTGTTACCACCGGGGCTCCTCTCGCGCCGCGTCAGAGCGCGAATTCGTTCACTGGATCGACAAACTATTGACAGTCCAGACCGCTTGACAAGGGGATAGCGCCAATCTTTTGCAGATTTGTTGCAGAAGCATGGCCGCTGCTCTCCGAAGTACGCGGGCTGGCGACACCTCGACGTGACGAGGTCCGAGGCTCCTCGCCTCGAACCCCGGCCCGCCGAATGCGCGGACCGCTACGGCTGGGCCACCCCCGTGCCGTCGAATTGGGCCCAGTTGAGGTTGAACAGGTTGCCGCCCGTCTGCCCACCGGGCACCGACCGGAATACGAGGAAGATCCGGTGCGATCCGCCGGGGTCGACGACCGGCTGGGTCTGGCTCGCCCAGGTCGCGGTGTTCCCGGTGGAGTTGAGCGTCGCCGTGGCCAGGAGCGGCCCGTCCACGGTGTCCAGCCGGACCTCGACCGCCGCCATCGGGCTGCCCGCCGGGACCGCGCCCGACGTACTGGCCACCCGGAAGGTGAGCGAGTCGATGTTCTCCAGGTCGAACGGGCCGTTGAGCGCGACCCAGTCACCGTTGCCGAGGCTGCCGCGATGCTGACCGCCGCCGGCCGGATCGTTGGTCGTGGCCACGTTGGTCCCGGACTCGTCCCGGACGAACTCGACCTCCTGGCGCTTCTGCCGGACGTTGACCTGGTCCACCGTGGTGAGCGCCGGGACGCCGGCGGAGCCGCCCAGGTCGGTGTACGACGCGCTGACGACGCCGAACACGTTCCCGCCGTGCGAGACGTCCTCGGCGTACGTGGGCAGCACGCCCTCGCAGCCGTTGACGGTCTCCTCGGCGTGGCCGTGCTCGTCGTGCCCGAGGACGAACGTCACCTCGACCCGGTTGCAGTCGACCGTGCCGTCCTCCGGATCGGTCACCGTCACCGAGAACGGGACCGACTCGCCGAAGGCGAACAGGCCACCGTCGACCGGCGTATCGACCGTGACGGTCGGTGCGGTGTTCCCGACGGTGATCGTCGTGTTCGCGTACGCAGTCTCGCCGCTCGAGTCGTACACGGTGAGCCGGGCGGTGTACTGGCCGGGCGTCGTGTACGTGAACTGCGGATCGGCGTCGATCGAGTCGACCGTCCCGTCGCCGTCGAGGTCCCACTCGAACCGGATCGAGTCACCCGGGTCCGGGTCACGCGAGCCGTCGCTCGAGAACTCCACGGTCAGCGGCGCCGAGCCACTCGTCGGCGAGGCCGACAGCACCGGGATCGGAGCCCGCTGGCCCTTGACGTAGTCCCAGCGATACAGCCCGGCGTCGTTGTTGATGTTGAAGAAGCCGTCGCCGTACGCCAGCAGGTAGAAGTGCCCACTCCCGTCGAACTGCAGGTCCATCGGGTTGTCGCACTCGAACGGGCGGTTGGTCTGCGGCACTCGAGTCGGCGTGAGCCCACCGCAGTCCAGCACGTTGTTGATCTTGAACACCCGTCCCTGCGAGTCGAGCCGGATCTCCCGCAGCATGTCGCGGGTGAACTCGCCGAAGAAGACCGAGCCGTCGTAGTACGGCGGCAGCTTCGTCGGATCGGGGTTGTCCGGGTCGTACTCGTACTTGTCGGCCCCGTGCGGCCCGACCCCACCGGTGCCGAGCTCCGGGAACAACCGCGGACACTGCGTCGTGCCCGAACCGTTGTAGTACGCGAAGCATGGCGTGCCGAGCGGGTTGTCCGTCCGGTTCTCCGGTGTGAAGGAGTACCAGACGTCCGGGTTCGTGATGGGCGGCGTCTGCACCAGCCCTGGCTCGACCGTCGGACCGCCTTCGAGGTTCCACCGCGACGTGTTGTCCGGCCCCTTCGCCGGGTTGTCGCACTCGTACGTCTGCGGCGTGGCGTCCAGCGGCTGACTCGTGTTGAAGTTCCAGCGGTAGTACGGCAGGTCGTTCCGGTAGCACAACGGCCAGCCGTAGTTGGCCGGCTTCCGGATGATCTCCACTCGCCCGGTTCCGGCCGGACCGCGGAAGTTCTGCGGAGTCTGCGAGTCCGGCGAGTAGTCGGTGACATAGGCGACGTCGTTGCTGTCGACCTGGATGCGGAACGGGTTGCGGAAGCCCATCGCGTAGATCTCCGGCCTCGTCTTGTCCATGCCGACCGGGAAGAGGTTGCCGTCCGGCACGGAGTACGCGCCGCCGAACTGGTTCTCCTCCCCCGACCCGATGTCACCGTCGTCGACCCTGATCCGCAGGACCTTGCCGCGCAGGTCGTTGGTGTTCATCGACGAGCGACGAGCGTCGACGTGCGGAGCGTTGAACAGACCGTCCGCGGTCAGCATGTCGTTGTGCGGGCTGAACCCGCCGGAGTTGCCACCGCCGGCCGGCGTGTCGTCTCCGGTCACCATCCACAGGTTGTTGTGCTTGTCGAAGTCGAGGTCACCGGCGACGTGACAGCACGCTCCACGGTTGACCGGAACCCGCATGATCTGCTGTTCCGACCCCAAGTCGAGGTGGGCCGGAGCTGATGCCGTGGAGTCGACGAGCTTGAACCGGGACAGCTGGAAGTAGCCGACCCAGGGGTCCCACACCGCCGGGCTGGCGCCGGTGTTGGGCGCGTTCGCCGTTGGGGTGGTCTGCGTGACGACCTCACCCGTCGAGAGCCTGACGTCCTCGACGGTAGGCGGTGCGTAGTAGAGGTACACCCAGCGGTTGGTCGCGAAGTTGTTGTCGATCGCCGGGCCGTACATGCCGTCCTCGCTGGCCTGGTAGACCGGGATCTGGGCGAGGACCGTGGTGGTGTTGGACTCGGGGTCGTGGAGGCGTACGCCGCCGCGGCGGTCGGT
>JALDXR010000394.1:0-4179 GCA_032154865.1 Nocardioidaceae bacterium | reverse complement strand
GCGTGCTGGCGATGGCGCGCAGTTGGCTGCCGAACGCTTCGCTCGTCCAGGGTGCATCGGTCGGAGTGGGCGTCAGGAAGTCGGGCTGGTAGCCAGTGCCGACCAGGACACTGACCAGGCGTACTCCGGGATCTCGCTGGAGCGTGTCAAGGCCGGCGCTCGAGGCGCGAAAGGAGCCGGGACTCTGCCGAAATCGCACCAGCGCGCCCAGCCCCTCGTGGACGAGCGAGCCTCGCACGATGACCGCGCCAAGAGTTCCCCGGCGGAGTCGGCATCTGATCATCTGACTACCCCCTCAGCTGGCCGTATTCGAGCCTGATCGAAACCCGTGCGGACCGGGTGGCGGGCGTGTTCGCTGTGCCCCGAAGTCATACCTACCAGCCCAAGGAGCACGATCCTATGCACCGTCTGCGCGCCACAGCCATAGCAACTGCCGCCGTCGCCGCCATCGCGGCCGTCGGGGCGCCGATCGGGTCCTCCACCGCCTCCACGTCGAGCTCCGGTCGCGAGTGCGCGAAAGGCTTCACGTCAGCCGTCGAGCAGTACCGGCAGACCACCTTCGACAAGGATGCCGACGGCTTCAACGCACTGCTTGCCCCAGACGTCTCCATCATCTTCGCCGACGGCAGCACCCTGCTCGGCAAGGAGGAGAGTGCCGCGTGGATCGAGGGCTTCTTCGCCGATCCCGAGTGGACGCAGACCCTCGACGTCGTGCGTACGACCCGCGAAGGCTGCCGCAGCGGCTTCGTGCTCTTCGACTCGGAGTACACCCCGTCGCCCGCGGACGAGCCCAAGCCGTTGGCCATCGGCGTCACGTTCATCCGCAGCGGAGGCGAGTGGCTGGTGCTGCATAACCAAGACAGCAACGACCCGGTCACCCACTGACCGGGTCGGGCGCGGCGGGACTTGACGATGTCGCGAGAACGGGCCACAGATACATGCTTGGGAATTAAATGCAAACGCATGTACTCTCGGGATCCAACGCGATGCCACTTCAATATAAGGAGGATCATGACCCGCAAAAGCAGGATCCTGGGCGCGACAGCGGCCACGATCGCATCCGTCGCGCTAGCCGCGTCTGTCGCTGCTCCGGCCAGCGCCGCGGTGACCAACTTCGCCGATGCCAAGGGGGACGTACGTGGGGGCTTCGACATCCGCGCCGTCCGAGTCGACAACACCGGCAAGTGGATCACCGTCAAGACCCATCACCGCAACCTTCGCCAGGGACCCTCGGTTCAAGACGGCAGCATCGCCCTCTACATCGACACGGTCCGGCACCGCAAAGGCCCGGAGTTCCGCTTCGTCGGCCCGGTCGGCTTCGACGGCGACTACAACATCGTCCGCGTCCGCCATTGGCGGCCGGTCGGAGATGCGGTGACCTTCCGGGGCCAGCGGTTCCACGTCAACTACCAGCGTGACGTGGTGCGGTTCGCCGTGACCCGCAAGCTCCTCGACCGCGTGTACGACCACCGGGTCGGCAAGATCCGGGTCGCCGTACGCACCGCGCAGGACAAGCCCCACGGCGACGGGGTGCGCATCGACTGGGCGCCGAGGCAGCACCGGCTCTACCCAGCCGTCTCGCGAGGCTGACCACGGTCGTCGCACGACGGCACCAACCGCGAGGGGGGCGCTCTGCTCAGGCAGTGCGCCCCCTCACGCGTTCGGCAGCTCTCCGCCACGACACCTCACCTTGCGAGGGTGATGCGCGGGGTTGTCGGGCGCAGGATCCTCACATCGGACGCGTCATCAGCGTCCGATCACCCCCGGATAGTGAGGAACGAACATGGACTTCTGGGATTTCATCGGAGCGATCTTCTGGTTCATGCTGCGGGTTGCGTGGTTCTGGCTGCTCATCGCGATCGTGACCGACCTCTTCCGCGATCGAAACCTCTCGGGTTGGGCCAAGGGTCTGTGGTGCCTGTTCGTGATCCTGTTGCCGTGGTTGGGTGTCCTCGTCTACCTGATCGCGCGAGGCGGAACGATGCACGAGCGGTCCCTTGAGCACGCCCAGCGGAGCGATCAGGAGTTTCGCCGGTACGTTCAGGACGTCGCCCAACCCTCCGGTGTGGCTGACGAGCTCGCCAAGCTGGCCGATCTCCGCGACCGCAATGTGATCTCGGCCGCCGACTACGAGGCCGCCAAGGCCAAGACCCTCGGTCAGTCACCCGCCGGCTCGATGAACCCGTAGCCAACCGGTCGTAGACCTGCCGCCCTCCGCTACTCCGAGGACGGCGGGTCGGTCACCGTGGTGTCGGTCGCTGTGGTCTCGGTGGCCACGGTCTTCGGAGTTCGGATGGCGAACCCGACCAGGGCCATGACGATGCCGACGACGACCGCCATGGCGGCCACCCCGAAGGCGACGACTGACGTGAACAGCGACGCCTGCAGGAACGCCGACTGCATCGCCGTCTCGCGGTTCGGGTCGTTCTGTGGGAGCTGAGCGTAGGTCAGTCCCCCGGTGATCTCCTTGGTGTGCTTGTCGATGACGTCGGCCTGACAGTACGCGGCGATCGGACCGTTGACGCCGTCGCCGGCTGCGCAGCTGGCGTCATCGGAGACGGTGATCTTCTGGTCCGACAGGGTGGTGCTGACGACGATCCAGGTGACGATCCCGGCGATCGCCATGAGGATGCCCACGACGATGGCAGTGATCGAAGCGACCTTGCGCATTTCCCCTAGTTCCCTCCTGCCGGCTTCTCGTCCGGCGTCGGCTCGACGAGCGGCTAAGAGCCGCTCTGGCGCGCTGACGCACGGTCGGCGCGAGCCTGGCGCTCGGCAGTCCGAAGTCCACGAGCCGTCGTCACCGCCGATCCCGACGCTGGAAGTGCGTCGGGGTACGCAACACCAAGGTCGGCACGCCGATACAGATTCTTGGCCCGGACCGCCGCACCTGCATCACCCCCCGAAGGTGAGGAACTGACAGTCAGGTCCTGTCCAGACTGTTCGGTGTCGTACGCAGCGATACGCGGCCGCAGCGAAGCCCGCGAGGGCCGCGGCCCGGAGTCAGGAGGGCCCAGCGTGTTCTACACCTTCATATTCGCCGGCGTGGCAATCCTTGTCGTGGTCGCCGTGCTGGTCCGATATCAGCGAAACAAGGCCGACCGAGGCGCCCCGGAGCCGCGGTCGGGAAGCGCCAGCCCGTCCCGCACCGACCATGGCAGCGCCGAGCGAAAAGAGCGCAAGCGACGGCGCGCCCAGTCGCGAAACGATCGCCGCAAGCGGCACTGACGTCGCGTCGCCGCTAGGGAGGCTGGCCGAGCCGCGACGCCCGCAGCTGGAGGTAGCGCTGTTCGGGAAGGCTCGCGGTTGCTCTCGCTGCCCGTAGGTAGCACTCGCGCGCCTGATCGACTTCGCCGGCCCGTTCGAGGAGGTGGCCGCGCACCGCGTCGAGCCGGTGGGTACGGGTCGCGGGATCGTCGGCGTCGAGGGTGCCGAGCAGAGCGAGACCCGCTCTCGGGCCATGGACGTTGGCGACGGCCACGGCGCGACTGAGCGTGACCATCGGACCGGGCGCGACCTGGTCCAAGGTGTCGTAGAGCGCGAGGATCTGAGGCCAGTCGGTGGCGTCGGCGGTGGCCGCCTCGTCATGGACAGCGGCGATCGCAGCCTGCAGTTGGTAGGGACCCACCGGAAAGCGACCGAGCGCGTCCGCGAGCAGAGCAAGACCCTCCTGGATCGTGGCGGTGTCCCAGCGTGAGCGGTCCTGGCTCTCGAGCGGCACCAGCGATCCGTCGGGATCGGTCCGCGCCGGGCGGCGGGCGTCGGTGAGCAGCATGAGGGCGAGCAGACCAGCGACCTCCCCGTCGTCGGGGACCAGCCGACGCAGCATCCGGGTGAGCCGGATGGCCTCGGAAGTCAGGTCCACGCGATGCAGGCTGACTCCGGACGTCGCGGTGTAGCCCTCGTTGAAGATCAGGTAGAGCACGCTGAGTACGGCCCGCAGCCGAGGCGCGATGGCGCCGACCGGCGGCAGCTCGAACGGTTCACCCGATAGAGCGATCACGCGCTTGGCCCGGGTGATGCGCTTGGCCATGGTCGCGTCGGGTACGAGAAAGGCGCTCGCGATCTCCTTGGTGGACAGTCCGCCAACGGCCCGCAGCGTCAGAGCCACCTGGGAAGCCGTCGGAAGTGCCGGGTGGCAGCACATCAGCAAGACGACGAGCGTGTCGTCCTGGTCCG
>JALDXR010000393.1:0-4179 GCA_032154865.1 Nocardioidaceae bacterium | reverse complement strand
AGGCGCTGTGGGCGGCAACCGCCGGTGGAGCTCAGGCACTGCGCCTCGACAAGGTGGGCCGGCTCGGCGTCGGTGCCTCGGGCGACCTCGTCGTGCTGGACGCGCCGTCGTACGTACATCTCGCCTACCGTCCCGGCGTCCCCCTGGTGAGTACGGTCTGGCGCCACGGCCGTCCCGTCTAGCGGCGGCCGGCCCGTCTAGCGGCGGCCGCCCCGTCTAGCGGCGGCGGGCTCGCGTCGGCGGCCCGCCGGAGTAGGGTGAGGGACGTACGACAGGGGAGCGCCGCCCGCCCGGCGCTGAGAGTGCGGAGAGTCCGCAGACCCTCGAACCTGATCCGGTTAGCACCGGCGAAGGGAGTCGCTTCGCGATGACATCAACGCTGTCAACATCCATGCGCAACATCGGCCTGACGAGCTGGCGAACGATCGACCTGGTCACGACCGCCATGCTGGGCGTCGCCTTCGGCGTTGCCTACTGGGGCTGGTCGTTCGCGTACGAAGGTCTGATCACGGCCTTCAACGCCTATCAACCGGCGGCGGGCGTCCTCGGCGGTCCTTGGCTGATCGCCGGTGTCGTCGGCGGGCTGATCATCCGCAAGCCCGGGGCCGCATTGCTGGCCGAACTGATCGCGGCCAACGTCGAGTACCTGATCGGCAACGAGTGGGGTGCCTCGACGATGGTCTCCGGCCTCCTCCAGGGGCTGGGTGTCGAGATCGTGCTCGCGCTCTTCCTCTACCGCCGGTTCGGAGTCGCCATCGCCGCGCTGGGCGCGATCGTGGCGGCGGTCGCCGAGTCGGTCTACGAGTGGTCGGCCTACTTCGACTACTGGGACCGCGGCGAGCAGCTCGTCTACATGGCCTGCTTCGCCGCGTCCGGAGCGGTCGTCGCCGGTGTCGGCGGCTGGCTCCTCGTGCGGTCGCTGGCCACGACCGGCGCGTTGGACGCCTTCGCCGCGGGACGCGAGCATCGGGACCGGCAAGCTGTCTGAGCCCGAGCCGGCGTTGTCCCAGCCGCCGTTGTCCCGCCCGGCCGCACTGCACTTTCGCGGGTTCGGCTGGCGTCCGGTCGGCCGCCGGCGGCCCGCCGTCCACGACATCGACCTGCGGATCGACGCCGGGGAGCGGGTGCTGCTCACGGGTCCGAGCGGAGCCGGCAAGTCGACCCTGCTGCGGGCGGCCGCGGGCGTGTTGCAGTCGGCCGGTCAGGGCGACGTCTCGGGCGCGGTCGAGGTCGACGGTCCGACCGGCCTGCTGCTGCAGAACCCCGGCGACTCCATCGTCGCCGACCGGGTCGGACGCGATATCGCCTTCGGCCCGGAGAACCTGCGGTTGAGCCGGGACGAGATCTGGGCGCGAGTACGGGAGGCGCTCGGGCTCGTCGCGTTCCCCTACGACGCTCGTACGCCGACTCGGACTCTGTCGGGCGGCGAGACCCAGCGGCTGGCGCTCGCCGGTGCGCTGGCTCTTCGGCCCGGACTTCTGCTGCTGGACGAGCCGACGTCGATGCTCGACGACGAGGCCGCGATCGACCTGCGGGACGCTGTGCTCCGGGTCGTCGAGACGACCGGGGCGACCCTCGTCGTCGCGGGTCATCGGATCGGTCCCTGGCTTGACCACGTCGACCGGCTCGTGGTCCTCGACGCCGAGGGGCGGCTGACGTGCGAGGACGAACCGGGGGAGGCGCTTCGCGCTCAAGGGCCGGCGCTCGAAGCGGCCGGACTCTGGTTGCCCGGCCGGCCGGCGCCGGAGCCGATCGAGGTGCCCGTGGGGGACGGCGACAACATCCGGGTCGGAGCGGACGCCGATGCAGCCCCGCCACTCACCACACCGCTCGTCACTGCCCGGGACCTCGGCGTACGCCTGCGACGTCGGAGCCTCACCGGCTGGCGAGAGCAGCAGGCCGTCGACGTCGTCGATGCGACAATCCAGTCCGCCTCGATCACCTGCGTCACCGGTCGCAGCGGCGCCGGCAAGTCGACCCTGATCGCCGCGCTCGGCGGGCTGCTCGCCCCGACGCGAGGGGAGGTCCGAGCCGAGCCGGCCCTCGCCGACGGCATCGACCCCGCCCCGAGCCGATGGCGATCGTCCGAGCTGGCCGGCCGGATCGGCTGGGTGCCACAGGATCCCGAGCACGGCTTCGTCACCCATCGAGTCCGCGACGAAGTACGCCTGACGGCCGACCGGCTCGGTCGCGACGTCGACACCGACGCGCTGCTCGACGCGTTCGGGCTGTCCCGACTGGCCGACACGAGTCCCTATCACCTGTCCGGCGGCGAGCAGCGCCGAGTCGCACTCCTTGCCGGCCTGGCCCACGCGCCGCGACTCGCACTGCTCGACGAGCCGACGGTGGGTCAGGACCGGCACACGTGGGCCGCGATCGCGGGGATCGTGCGGAGTCTGGCGAACCGAGGCAGCGGAATCGCGATCGCGACCCATGATCGCGCACTCGCGGAGCTTGCCGATGCGGAGCTCGTCCTCGACCGCGGTCGGGTCCAGGAGGCGAGATGAGTACGCCTTCGCTCCGCTCGACACCGGTGACCCGGGCCAATCCGCTCGTCCTGCTGGGCCTGGGGCTGCTGGCCGTCGTGGCGTCGTTCGGAGTCGACGATCTCACCGTGGCGGTGGCGATGGTCGGTGTCATCGCGGCCCTGGCCGTGGCGTTCGTCCCCGGTCTCGTCGGCAACAGCTGGCGGCTGCTGGCGCCCTTGCTGGGTGCGGCATCGGTGACCTTCTCGACCTGGCTCCTCGCGGGCCGGAACGAGTCGATCGCGGCGACCGCCGGGCTTCGGGTGCTCGTGCTGGCGTTGCCCGGGGTGCTGGTCGCGCCGTTCATCGATCCGAGTCGACTCGGCGACCAGCTCGCCCAGCGGCTTCGGCTTCCGGCGCGACCGGTCGCGGCCGTGACCGCGAGCCTCCAGCGCTTCGAGGACCTCGGCGCCGTGTGGGCGCAGCTCGACCGGGCGCGTCGAGTCCGTGGGATCGGGCCCGGCCGCAGCCCGATCGCGCGATTCCGGCACGTCGCCGGGATGACCTTCGGCCTGCTGGTCTCGACCCTGCGGAGCTCGGCCCGGATGGCCGTGGCGATGGACGCCCGTGGATTCGCGACCGCACGCCATCGCTCGTGGGCGGAGCCGGCGCCGTGGACCCCGGGCGACTCGGCCGTCCTCGCCGGGGCGATCGGCTTCGCCGCGTTGCCGTACCTCCTCGCGACGACCCTCTAGCGCAAGCGCCAGGATGGGAATAGCGCCTTCGGTCCCAGAGTTGAGTCGACTACACTCAAGGGAGTTGATCGGCCCGGGGGCACTAGGCACACTGACCCCGGCACACACAGACCAAACTCGACGCGGTCGCCACGTGCGCGGCCGACGTAGACACCCGGACACGACACACGGAGGCAACACATGGCGCGCGCTGTTGGCATCGACCTGGGGACGACCAACTCGGTCGTCGCCGTCCTCGAGGGTGGCGAAGCTACCGTCATCGCCAACGCCGAAGGCTCGCGGACGACCCCCTCGGTCGTCGCGTTCGCCAAGAACGGCGAGGTTCTCGTCGGCGAGGTCGCGAAGCGGCAGGCGGTGACCAACGTCGACCGTACGATTCGGTCGGTCAAGCGCCACATGGGAACCGACTGGACCGCCGAGGTCGACGACAAGACGTTCACCGCCCAGCAGATCTCGGCGTTCGTCCTTCAGAAGCTCAAGCGGGACGCGGAGGCCTACCTCGGCGAGACCATCACCGACGCGGTCATCACGGTCCCGGCCTACTTCGAGGACGCGCAGCGGCAGGCGACCAAGGAGGCCGGTGAGATCGCGGGCCTGACGGTCTCGCGGATCGTCAACGAGCCGACCGCGGCCGCGCTGGCGTACGGGCTGGACAAGGGCGAGACGGAGCAGACGATCCTGGTCTTCGACCTGGGCGGTGGCACGTTCGACGTGTCGCTGCTGGAGGTCGGCGAGGGAGTCGTCGAGGTCAAGGCGACCAGTGGCGACAACCACCTCGGCGGCGACGACTGGGACCAGCGGATCGTCGACTGGCTGGCCGACAAGTTCAAGAACGCCAACGGCATCGACCTGACCAAGGACAAGATGGCCATGCAGCGAGTCCGCGAGGCGGCTGAGAAGGCCAAGATCGAGCTGTCCTCGAGCCAGCAGACGTCGATCAACCTGCCGTACATCACCGT
>JALDXR010000392.1:0-4182 GCA_032154865.1 Nocardioidaceae bacterium | reverse complement strand
TCGGACAGCGCCTCCATCTGCAGGCACCACTCCCGGCTGTCGCTCAATCCGCTGTGCAGGAACAGCACGGGCGGACCGCTGCCGGTGCGCCGGAAGGCGATCCGGCGACCTGATACCTCGATGACGTCCATGGGCTACCTATCGTCGCCCATCCGATAGGTACGTCGCGCCGAACCAGGGACATGAGCTTCCAGGTAGACAAGTACGCACGCGACGCGACGCCGGTGCGCTACGACGATCTCGACTTCGCGACTGCCTTCCGGGACAAGCCGCTGTCCGCCGACACGCTGCGCGTCCTGCGCTACATGTGCGATATCGAGTCGCACACGATCTGCTACCTCCGCGACGTGCTCGTGACGCCGAGCCATACCGATCCAGAGGTCACGACGTTCCTGACCATGTGGAACTACGAGGAGTACTGGCACGGAGAAGTGCTCGCGGACATCCTCGCCGCCCACGGCATCGAAACCGGCCCCGATCACGTACGGCGACTCCGGAGCCGTCAGGGCTGGCGCGACCGCCTCGCGCCGATCCGCCAATCGCTGCTCGCCAATCTGATCGGCGACGACTTCGTCGCGACCCACATGAGCTGGGGCGCCGTGAACGAGTGGCTCACTCACGCCGGGTACACCCGGCTCTCCCAAATCGAGCAGCACCCCGTACTCACCGAAGTGCTCCGGCGCATCGCTGCTCAAGAGACGCGGCACATCGCCTTCTACGCGACGCAGGCGCGGGCTCGACTCGGGCGCAGTCCGCGGGCGCGACGCCTGACCCGGCTGGCGCTCAGGCTGGCCTGGCAGCCGGTCGGAGCCAATGTGATGCCACGCGCCGAGGTGCGCCATCTGCTTCGCCATCTGCTGGGCGGCTCCGACGGTCAGAAGGAGGCCAAGCGCATCGACGCCCGGATCGACACCCTGCCCGGGCTCGAGGGACTCAACCTGGTGCGAGGCCGGATCGCCAAGCTGCTACCGGCATAACAGCCCCGCGAAGCCGACAAATCACCTCGCCGACGATCACACCGGGTAGCGGCCGATCGGGCGCATCAGCGAAGGCACGGGCTGTTGCCTACACTGCCACGGGTGATCTTCAAGCGAGTCGGCGACGGTCGCCCGTACCCCAAGCACGGGCTGACCCACCGCGACTGGGCCGCGCTGCCGCCCCAGCAGGTCCGACTCGACGCCCTCGTCACGACTAAGGTTCAACTCGACTTGGCCACGCTGCTCGATGAGGACTCGACGTTCTTCGGCGACCTGTTCGCCCACGTCATCGCCTGGCACGGGGAGCTTTACTTGGAGGACGGTCTGCATCGGGCCCTCCGCGCGGCGCTGCACCAACGTCAGGTGTTGCACGCTCGGGTCTACGACCTGTCTGCCGATGGATTGCGATGAACTTGAACTTTCGTACGCCACTCACGCTGGTGGCGCTGATCGCCGTCCTGGTCTTCGGACTGCTGGTGGGCTGGCGACTGGTGACCGAGGACGTGCCGAGCCTGCGTGAGAGCACCGGGACCAGTGAGCCGAGCTGCCAGGTGGAGGAGCTGAAGGCCGGGTCGACGCTGCGGGTCGGCCAGGTCACGGTCAACGTCCTCAACTCCGGGACGACACCCAACCTGGCCGGCGACACGATGCGCGCCCTGACCCGAGCCGGCTTCGAGGGCGGGCTGACCGGCAACGCTCCGCAGGGGGTACGGGCCGACAGCGTGATGATTCTGGACCCGGATCCCGCCTCCTCGCAGGTCCGGCTCGTCCTCAGGCACTTCGAGAACCGGGTCCAGGTCCGGAAGGCCGACGACGAGGATCCGGCCGCGGTGGACATCATCGTCGGCAACGACTTCCGGGTCAGTAGGGACATCAACCACGACGCTCCGGACTCGATGAAGGTCACCGGGAAGACCGACGTCTGCGTGCCGGCCGAGCCCGACGACAGCTGACCGGAACCGTCGCGGCAAGGTCAGAGCAGCCAGTCGCGCCGAGCCCGCCACCCGGCCAGCCGCCCGCGCTGCGACACGGCCCGGAGTCGGCGCTCGGTGGCCGGTCGCATCCGGCGTGGAGTCACCACGAGCAGGGCGTCGCCGCGCTCGATCCGGGTCGTCCGCTCCGGCACGAAGGGCTCGTCGTGGCGAATCACCAGCGATACCGAGGATCCGGGTGGCAACCGCAGCTCCCCGACCTCGACCCCGTGCAGTCGCGACTGCGGCGGCACCCGGATCTCGAGGAGGTCCGCCGAAACCCGTTCCAGCGGCGCCGCCTCGATGTCGACGTCGCGAGCTTCACCCTCCTCGGCGACGCCGAGCCGCTGAGCCACCCAGGGCAGCGTGGGCCCCTCCACCAGGACGAGCACGACGACGAGGACGAACACGATGTCGAAGAGGTCCTCACCGCCGGACACGTTCTCGGCGAGTGGAATCGTGGTCATGACGATCGGGACCGCCCCGCGTAACCCGCCCCAGCTGATGAACGCCTGCTCCCGCCACGACGTCCGGAACCAGACCGTGCACAACGCGACGACGGCCGGCCGGGCGAAGAAGGTCAGGATCACCCCGGCGACCAGGGCGAAGCCGATGTGCCACCACTCCATCCGGGCTGGACTGGCCAGCAGTCCGAGCATGACGAACAACCCGATCTGGGCCAGCCAGCCGACGCCCTCCGCGAACGAGCGAGTGGCGGCACGGTGCGGCAGCTCGGTGTTGCCGAGGACGAGGGCCGCGAGGTAGACCGCCACGAAACCCGACGCATGCAACACCTGGGCGCCGCCGTACGCGAGGACGGCGAAGGCGAGAACCGCCAACGGGTAGAGACCCGCCGACGGCAACGCCGCCCGGGCCATCACCCAGGCGCCGCCGAGGCCGACGAGCAGACCGACCGCCGCTCCCAGTGCGAGCTCGCCGAGAATGAGGGCGACCAGCACGACCGGCGAATGATCGCCGAGACCCTCGGTGCTCACGAGGGTCACGAGGATCACGACCGGCGCGTCGTTGAGACCCGACTCGGCCTCGAGGGTTCCTCGTACCGATGCTCGCAGCGGAACGCTTCGGAGCACGGAGAACACCGCGGCCGCATCCGTCGCCGAGGCGACCGCGCCGAGCAGGACGGAGATCCGCCAGTCCAGCCCGAGCAGATAGTGCACCGGGACCGCGACGAGGACGACACTGGCGGCCACGCCGAGCGTCGCGAGCAACAACCCGGCGCCCATCGCGGGCCGAATGTCGGACCAACGCGTCGTGAGACCGCCCTCGGCAAGGATCAGCATCAACGCCGCGAGACCGAGGATCTGGGCCAGTTCGGCGTCGCTGAACTCGATGCCGATGACCGAGTCGCCGAGCAGGATCCCGATGCCGAGGTAGACCAGCAGACTCGGGAGACCGGCCCGGACCGACAGTCGTACGGCGAGAATCGCCGCGAGCAGGACGGCCGCGCCCGCCAGGAGTACGCCGTCGAGCTCTTCGATCGACACGTGGGTCCCCTCTGCCGCGGACCCCGATCCTATCGACGCTGGTCAGGCGTACCGGACGCTGTCCGACCAGCGGCTCGGCTACCCGCCCGGCGTCACGAGTTGCTGCACGGCCCAGCCGTTGCCGTCCGGGTCGGCGAAGAAGACGAAGCGTCCCCAGGGGAAGTCCTGGACCTCGCTCACGTCGACACCGCGATCGACCAGCTCGGCGTGCGCGGCCTCGATGTCGGCGACGACGATCTGCATGCCCTGAACCGATCCTGGCTCGACCGGCTTGTCGAACAGGCCGTTGCCGATCGCGATCGAGCAGCCCGATCCCGGAGGCGTCAACTGCACGAAACGGATGTCCTCACTGACCTTGTGGTCGTGGTCGAGGTTGAAACCGACCTTGTCGGCGTAGAACGCCTTGGCGCGGTCGACGTCCGTCACCGGGATCGCCACCAGCTCCAGCTTCCAGTCCACGTCACTGTCCCTTCACGAGTACGTGCGGTTGTCAGTGACGGTAGCGACGATTGCGGACGGTGGATGACCGCAATGGTCAAGCTCGCAGAGTGGACTCGCTGCCCTCGGCACGGATCGCCGGTCGCGCCCACCGGAGTCGTCGACGCGGCTTCTTGTCGACCCGCGGGGCGGACCTTGCCGACCTCGTCGGCGACCACCTCACCAACGCCCAGATCGCGAGTCGGCTGTACATCGCCGTGCTCTGGCCGACCTGGCGTCGAGCCTGAGGAC
>JALDXR010000391.1:0-4194 GCA_032154865.1 Nocardioidaceae bacterium | reverse complement strand
ACCGCGAGCAGGCGCCGCAGTGCCGGGGCAGCGGCGACCGCCAGCGGTTCGCTCGCGCGTGCCGCGCCCGCGTACTTGAGGCGGCCCAGCGCTCGGCGTAGAGGACCCTCGAACGTGAACGCCCCGACTCCCAGGGTCAGCGCGTGGCCGAGCGCGACACCCGCATCGGGCGTGACGAACTCGCCGCGCTCCGGCGGGGTGAACGTCGCCAGGCACGGCCGGCAGACGAGGGCTCCGGCGCGGCCGCAGGCTGCGCACGCCGGTGGAAGGACCAGGTCCAGCAGGGTCTGGAGCGCCATCGGTACCAGTTTCGGAGGCCCGTCGGTACCGGCTCCTTACCAGGCGCTTAGCGCCGTCCGTTGCCGCGCGTCAACACCTGCCGTGACCGAAGTACTGCTCCGCTCGACATGTCACAACAACTCACCTCACCAGACCCCCTCAGCCATCGGGCCAGAGGTACTTGTGAGGGTTGGTACCGGTGCCGTATCAGTGGCTCACGCGGTCCGTTGAGTGACCGGCCGCGGCGGATCGGGGCCCTGCATATCGGGGCCATGGAATCTTCAGGGGAGCTGGAATCACATGTCACCCACGAATCAAGGCATGGCACAGCGGGTCCCGGTCCTCGACCGGGCCTTTGCCGTGTTCATGACCATGCTCATGGTCCTCGCCACGTTCCTGACCTTCGCGGCCACGCCCGCGACGGTGAGCGCGGCCGAGGGCGAGAACTGCGGTGTCTACCCCGTCGACCTGGTCATCGTCATCGACCGGTCGGGGAGCATGAACACCGACACGATCCCGGGAGCCGGCACGAAGTCGCGGCTTGCCTGGGCCCAGGAAGCGGCGAATGGGCTCGTCGCCCAGTTCGACGCGAACGGTGGCGTCGGAGGGAGCGGCATCCATCGGATCGGCATCTCGAGCTTCGGCGGTACGACCGCGAGTCGGAACGTCGCTCTTGCCGATGCGCTCGGTGCCAGCGCCATCACCCCTGCGGTCAACGCGATCGTCGCGAACGGCGGCACGCCGCTCGACGTCGGCATGAACGAGGGCGCGCAGAACATGCTCGCCGGCGACCGTGACACCCACCTCGGGGTCCCGGTCACGCAGCACATCATCTTCCTGTCGGACGGCAACCCCGATCCGGACAGCTACACCCCGAGCGGCGGCGAGACGACGGCCTTCCGCAACTCGGCCGACCAGGTCTTCTCCGTGGCCATCGGCGTAGACGGCGGCGACCTCGGCGGCGGCGGCACGGGCGTCTCGTATGCGCTCATGCGCACGCTTGCCAACCCGGCCTACGTCAACGAGGCCAACCGGGGTGGTTTCCGTGCCGTGACAAGCGCCGACGGCCTGCCGGACCTGTTCGACGAGCTGTACCAGGAGATCGCATGCCCGGTCGGCAAGCTCGAGGTCCGCAAGGCCCTGAGCCCGACGAACGACCTGGGTCGCTTCGACCTGTCGATCGGCGGCCAGGTCCTGGCCGACGAGGCCGGTCATAACGGCAGCACCGGTGAGCAGGAGCTCGACGCCGGCATGTACCTCGTCAACGAGGGTGCCGACGGTGAGACGAGCCTCGCCAACTACACCGCGTCGATCTCGTGTGTCGACACGGCCAAGAACAACGCGACCGTTGCGGCTCCTCCCGCCCAGGGCGGTGGCTGGAACGTCGATGTGGCCGACGGCAGCGACGTCGTCTGCACCATCACGAACACCCGCAAGACCGGGACGCTGACCGTCACCAAGGTCGTGACGAACGACAACGGTGGCACCGCCGCGTGCAACGCGTTCGGGTTCAAGGTCAACGGCGGCTCGACGATCGGCTTCGAGGCCGATTGCACGAACGTCCTCACCCTGCCGACCGGCACCTACTCGGTCACCGAGCCGGCGGTCAACGGCTACGACACGACCTATGCGAACTGCTCCAACGTCGCCGTGACGGCGGGCCAGAACGCGACCTGCACAATCACGAACAACGACCGACCCGGCACGCTGATCGTGAAGAAGGTGCTCACCGCCGATGACGGCAGCGACGCCGAGGTCACCGACTTCAGCTTCCGCGTCAACGGTGGCAATCCCATCGCCTTCGAGGCCGATGGCGAGAACAGCATGCAGGTCAATGCCGGCACGTACACGGTCGTCGAGACCGATGCGGACGGCTTCGCGACCTCGTACGCCAACTGCAGCAACCTGGTGATCCCGAACGGCGGGAGCGCCACCTGCACGATCACGAACAACGATGAGCCCGGCACCCTGATCATCAACAAGGTGATCAAGGGCGGCGATGCCGACCCGGATGACTTCAGCTTCCGCATCAACGGCGGCAGCTCGATCGACTTCGAGGCCGATGGCTCGAACCAGTACACCGTCGACTCGGGTTGGTACCTCGTCACCGAAGACGCGGCCCCCGGGTGGGACACGACCTACGAGAACTGCTCGCAGATCTGGGTCCCGAACGGCGGCAGCGCGACCTGCACGATCACGAACGAGCGCCAGACCGGTGACCTGACCGTGATCAAGGACCTCAACCCGGCCGATGACGCGGGTCGCTTCGACCTCCGCATCGACGGCTCGGTCCGCGCCAACGGTGTCGGTGACGGTGGGAGCACGGGGGCGGTCTCGCTTCCGACTGGCAACCACACGGTCGGCGAGACCGGTGACGGCGAGACCAGCCTGGCGAACTACGCCAGCTCCATCGAGTGCCGTGCCAACGGTGGCGAGGGCAGCGTCGTCGCCTCCGCGGCCGGCGCCGGTCCCCTCGAGCTCTACGTCAACGATGGCGCGAACATCGTGTGCGTCGTCAGCAACGAGCGTGTGACGGTCGGATTCTCCAAGGCCAACGACGCGGGCGAGCTCGCCAACGTCGAGCCCGGAGACGTCATCCACTACACGCTCACGGTCACCGTGAACAGCGGGACGGCGACGAACGTCGTCGTGACCGATGAGCTCCCCGCAGGGCTCAGCTACGTGGCTGACAGCGCGGATCCGTCGGCCGGCTTCTCGGCCGTCGGGCAGGACCTGACGTGGACCGTCGGCAGCCTCGCTGCCGGGGCGCACACGTTCGAATACGACGCCACCGTGGATGCGGATGCCTCGGGCAGCCTCACCAACCTCGGCTGCGTCGACGCCGACCAGAACGACGAGCTGGTCTGCGACTCAACGACCGTCGATGTCCAGGCCATCAGCATCGAGAAGTCGAGCAACGCGGAGGGAACGCTCCTGCGCGGTGCGACCGTCGACTTCACGCTGGACCTGGCAGTCGTCAACGGGCCGATCGACAGCGTGACCATCGTGGACCAGCTGCCGGCCGGCATCGGTGACGCGACGGCCATCAGCGATGGTGGGACCTACGACGCGGTCGGCAACCGGATCACCTGGGTGCTGAGCGACGTCGCCGATGGCGAGGAGCTGACCTACAGCGCCGTCGTCAACGCGTCGGCCGCAGCCGGCGAGCACACCAACGTTGCGACCATCACCGACGGGCCCTGCACCGAGGACGGCTGCAGCGACGACGAGACCGTCGTCGTCCGCATCCCGGCCCTCGTCATCGACAAGGCGGCTGATGCCGAGCAGATCGTCATCAGCGGCCCGGACGACGCCCTCGTGGCAACCCCGTCGGTCGTCACCTGGACCCTCACCTGGACGCTGACCGACGGCCCGGTCACCAACGCGGTGATCACCGACGAGATCCCGGCAGGCTTCGTCTTCCTCGACGCGGCTGATGGCGGGACCTTCGCGGACGGCAAGGTCACGTGGACCTTCGCGAGCCTGTCGACGAGCGGGAGCGTCTCGTTCCGGACGACGGTCGACCCGGAGACGATCTCCCGGGCCGCCCCGACCCTGAACACCGCGACCATCTCGTCGGACCAGACGCCGGAGGATCCGGGTGAGGATTCGGTCACCGTGGCTGTCGAGCCGCGCGAGGACACCGAGGGTGGCAACCCGACTCCGGAGCCCAATCTTCCCGACACGGCAGTGGGGACGAGCATCGGCGGCGAGCCGGTGAACGTGCCGGTCGAGCTGCTGGCGGTGATCTTCCTCGGCTCGCTCGGCGCGCTCGCGCTGGCGACCGGGAAGGCCCGGGGGGGCCGCCGCTAGCGGACGCGGCGCGGGACCGTCCGTTGGGGGACGGGGGAGGCGGTCCCGCGCAGGTTCATCCAGCTCCCTGGGGGATCGTGGGGTGGAGGCGAAGCCTTCACC
>JALDXR010000390.1:0-4201 GCA_032154865.1 Nocardioidaceae bacterium | reverse complement strand
CCGACGCCCGTGACCGCGATGGTCACGCCACGACGACCGGCGCGTACGGCGGTGTAGATGCCGACCAGGATCGGCACCGGCGGCACGTCGGGGTAGCCGCGCAGCTGGTAGACGTAGACGCAGGCGATCGAGGCGATCAGGACCGTGATCGGCAGCCGTTGCCGGAACACGAGCACCAGTGCGCTCGCCACCAGTAGTGCGAAGGCCGCCGGGTCGAGGTCTCGGGTTCCGTCCGGAGCGAACAGAGCCACCACGACGACGAACACCGCCAGGCCGGCGGCCAGCGCCACATCCGGCAGGCTGGGGCGCCATGAGCGGGCTGTCTCCATGCCCGCACAGTAGACCGGCGCCCGGCTCCGGCGCGTGGTGCGGTCGGAGCACGTTTCGCGTACTGCCCAGGGAGTACGCCGGGTTGCTCTGCGTCGGTGGGAGCAGGCGAAAATGCCTTCCCGAGTCCGACGACCTCGAAGCGCCGGCCGACCAGCATGGATCGGGTCATTCACCCAGCCGAAGGGACCCGCCAGATGATGTTCTTCGAGGTCTACGTGCCGTCCGGTGCCCTGAGCGGCGATCAGCGTCGCAACCTCGCCGAGCGGCTCATCACCGAGTTCATGACCGAGGCCGAGGAGCGCGGTGTTCCGCCGGCGCTGATCGAGGCCGCCCGGATGACCGAGCAGGTCGTCGTGCACGAGGTCGAGACGTGGGTCGTCGGCGGCCGGGCCGTCAGTCCGGACGAGCCTCCCCGGTACGTCGTCCGGGTCAGCGTCCCGAGCGGCTGGCTCCGGGAGATGAGCCAGGAGGTGATCTCCCGCGTGACGCGGGTGCTCGCGAGCATCGACGCGAACCCGGAACGGCTCTACGACGAGCCGGTCGCCTGGGTGCATGTCCACGGCATTCCGGACGGTGGCTGCGGCGTCTTCGGTCAGGCGATGCGGTCGTCGGCTGGAGTGCGCTGATCCGGCGACGGTGGCAGGCTGGAGGTGTGACTGCGGAACAGACGGTCGAGAGTGCGACCGATCCGGCCTGTGCCTTGGCGCATGACGACCAGCCCAGCGACGACCTCGGCACTCTGGTCGCCGTCTTCGCCTCGCCGGTGGCGCGATGGTTGCTGCACTTCGGCCGGCATACCGGCTTTCGCACCGTACTGATCGAGCCGCGACCCGAGACCGACGACGCGGTCCGGCCGTACGCGGACGATGTCTACGACGACATCGCCACCGCCAACCTGGACGACACCGCCGACGTCGTGGTCACCGACCACCATCGGACCGACCTCGGCGAGTTGGTCCGCGACGCGCTCGCGACCCGGGCCCGCTGGATCGGCGTGATGGGTAGCCCGCGGCACATCCCGCCGCACATCGAGCGGCTTCGCGAGCTCGGGGCTTCCGAGGAAGACATCGCCCGGGTGCATCGCCCGATCGGGCTCAACATCGGCTCGAAGACGCCGCCCGAGATCGCCGTCGCGACGCTGGCCGGTCTGATCGCGGACCGGCGCGGCCGGCCCGGCGGTTTCGAGTTCTTGTCCTGACCCACCACTACTCTCGGCCGGGTGGAGCCTGAGGCCCGGGCCGGGAGCGGCGGTCTCCCGTCCGACGAGGAGCTCGTCGGACGGTTGCGAGACCGCGACGAGGCGGCGTTCGCGCTGCTGGTCGACACCTGGTCGGGCGGCATGGGGCGGCTGGCGCGGTCGTTCGTGGCGACCAGAGAGTCGGCCGACGAGGTCGTGCAGGACACCTGGCTGGCCGTCATCCGGGGCCTCGACGACTTCGAGGGCCGTTCGTCGCTGAAGACCTGGGTCTACCGAATCCTGGTGAACACGGCTAAGCGCCGCGGCACCCGCGAGGGCCGGACGGTGCCGATGAGCAGCCTGCTGCCGACCGACGAGGACCACGGTCCGACGGTCGATCCCGCTCGATTCCTCGAGGCCGGTCACCGCTGGGCCGGGCACTGGCGGGAGTTTCCCGCGGCCTGGCCGTCCCCGGAGCAGACCGCGCTGTCCGGCGAGGTCCACTCCCAGGTGGCCGACGCCGTCGCGGAGCTGCCCGACCGGCAGCGGATCGTGATCACCCTGCGCGACGTCGAGGGCTACACGTCGCAGGAGGTACGGGAGATCCTGGACATCTCGGTCGCCAACCAGCGCGTGCTCCTCCACCGGGCCCGGGCCTACGTACGCGGCAGACTGGAGACGTACTTCGCGACGGTCGATGCTGAACCCATCGGCGGAGAGGCGGTGCCATGAGCGATCTCGACTGCAACGAGTTCGTCGAACTCGTCACGGCCTTCCTCGACGGTGCGCTGGATGCCGAGACCGAGCGGCGGTTCGTCGACCATCTGGCGTTCTGTGACGGTTGCGACACCTACCTCGACCAGATCCGGCAGACCGCGAAGACGATCGGCTCGCTGTCGCCCGAGGCGCTGCCGGAGGCGTCCAGGCAGGCGCTGCTGGACGCATTCCGCAACTGGAAGCGCTGAACAGAGGCTGGTCCGTGTAACGCCTGGCGGTGCTCATGACACTGCACCGGTATGAACTCTCGTACGACGTCGAGCGCCACGCTCCACCGGCGCCTCCTGCCGCTGTACCTCGCGACCTTCCTGCAGGGCATCTGGCTGTGGGTGCCGGTCGAGAAGCTGTTCATGAACGACATCGGCTTCGACGCCGCCGCGGTCGGTCTGATGGCTGCCGTCTATGCGGCAGTGCCGCCGCTCGCCGAGGTGCCCTCCGGCGTGCTCTCCGATCGCTGGAGTCGGCGTGGCGTGCTGGTGCTGGCGGGCTTCGCCGCGATGGCGAGTGTCCTGGTGGGCGGTCTCAGCACGAATGTGCCGATGTACTTCGTCAGCGCGCTGTTCCTCGGCGTCTACTTCGCGATGCGCTCGGGAACCGTCGAGGCGGTCGTCTACGACACGGTCCTCGAGATGACCGGCGGCAGTGGGGAGTACGAGAGCAAGGTCGGCCGGGTCCGGATGATCGAGAGCGCCGCACTGGTGTCGAGCGCTCTGGCGGGTGGCCTGCTGGCCAGCGCGACGTCGGTCCGGCTGATGTACTTCCTCACGATCCCCTTCACGGCCTTGTCGGTCGTCGCGCTGCTGCGGTTCCGGGAGCCCCGGCTGCACGAGTCCGGCGACCAGACCAACCTGCGCGACCATCTCAAGGTCACCTACCGGACCCTGACGCGCCGTGGTCAGCTGCGAGCCGTCATCACCCTCGCCGTGCTCACGTCGCTGGTCATGACGACGATCTTCGAGTTCGGCCCGCTGTGGCTGGTCGCCCTCGGCGCGGCAGCCGCGGTGTTCGGGCCGCACTGGGCCGGGCTGATGTCGACCTTCGGACTGGGAGGGATGCTCGCCGGGCGACTGCGCTTCGACCGATGGACGACCGTCGCTCCGGTCTCCGGTGTCGTCCTGCTCGCCAGCCTGACCCTGACGACGAGCCGGAGCATCGCCGTCGTGACCCTGGCGCAGATCGTGCTCGTCCTGCTGATGGTGGCCGCGAGCATCCACGTCACTCGACTGGTGCACGACGCCGTGCCGTCGGCGATCCGGGCCGGCGTCGCATCCGGTGTCGGTGCCGTGTCGTGGATCGTGTTCCTGCCGTTCGCCGTCGCTTTCGGTTTCGTCAGTCAGCAGTACGGCGTCCATGCCGCGGGCTGGATGGTCGTCATCGTGACCCTGGCGGCGAGCGGGCTGCTGCTTCGGGTGGCGTTGCGCGGACGCAGTCTGGCCGCAGTCGCCGAGGCATCGGAGCCGGTCCCCGCGGCCTGCCCGGCTCGAGCCGTCGCGGAGGCTGCGGCATGAGCGGGATGACCTGCCGGGAGTTCGTCGAACTGGTCACGAGCCATCTCGACGGGGCATTGCCGCCGCGGACCGAGGCCGCGTTCGTCGACCATCTCGGCGGCTGCCCGGGATGTGGCCGCTACTTCGGGCAGATGACGCAGGTCATCCGGTCGTTGCGCGGCGGCGCCGTCGGACCTGTGTGACGACGTAGCCGCCGTAGGCGACTGCCGCGACCGCGACGACGATCGCCGGCGGACCCCACGGCTTCAGCGGCCCGTCGCTTCGCGTACTCATCGTGGCGCCGGTGGACTGGTGGGACAGGATCGAGGCCGTCGCCTGGTGGGACAGGATCGACCACTGCGACCGCTGATCCGGCGCTCGGTTGCCTTGCTGTGATGGATCATGGTCGGTCCGTCAGAACGGCATGCTG
>JALDXR010000027.1:0-14498 GCA_032154865.1 Nocardioidaceae bacterium | reverse complement strand
GTTCCGCGAGGAAGCGGCTGCGACGAACCCGTTCGTGGCGATGCGCCAATCGATGACGACCGGCTCCGAGTGAATGTCCATGCGCGTCGTCCGGCACGCGGACGGAGTGTCCTTCGAGCCCCCGGGGCATGACCAGGTCTTCCCAGTGCTGTTGCAGGGCGCGCCGGCAACCCCCACTGACCGCTTTACGGTCGTGCTGTCCCGCTATGACCCGGGAGGTACGGCGCTACTCGCCCCTCAGCAGGCAGAGACCGTCTACGTCGTCACGAGCGGAGAGCTGGTCATGACGAGCGAGGGGACCGAGGCCACCTTGGGGCCGCTCGACTCCGCGCACTTCGGCGCGGGGACGATGCGCGTGGTGGAGAACCGCACCAGCTTGCCCGCGACGATGCTCGTGATCCGCGCGACATGAACTCCACACCGACCGGTGCTCCTTCGCGGGCCGAGCTGCTTGCGCACCCGTCTTCGCACCTGCCCGTCCCTGGCGACTTCGAGGTCACCCGGTTGACCTTCGCCGCAATGGCGCTGTTCGACCACTTCGACGCCGAGCAGCGGGCGCGGGTGGTGGTGCCGTTCTCCGACCCGAACCGAAAACACTGGAATTTCCTGCCGGAGTCGGGGCGACGCGGCGTCCCCGTACGCGACATGACGTCCGCCCAGCGCTACCTCACGCACCGGCTGGTGGCAGAGGCCACGTCGGTCGAAGGCTATGCGCAGGTGGTCCAGGTCATGTCGCTGGAACACGTGCTTCGCGAGTTGAACGCCCCAACCTGGGGGCATGTGGCCTCCCATTTCCGCGACCCCGAGGGCTACTTCCTCAGCCTCTTCGGACAGCCACAGCCCGACACCGACTGGGGCTTTCGCCTCGTCGGGCACCACCTGTCGGTGAACGTCACAGTGGCCGGTCAGGACACCATGGCAGTGACGCCCTTCCTGCTCGGTTCCGAGCCGGCACGGATTGGCCCGTTCCGGATCCTGGGCGTCGAGGAGGATCTCGGGTTCGACCTTCTCCGCGCGCTTGACCCGCGGCGTCGAAGCACGGCAACGATCCACAGCACTCCACCTCCGGACTTCGCCACCCGCTGCGTCTCGGAAATCGGCGACGAGGAGTGGCCGGACGTCCACGGCGTCGGCCGGCGCGACGCGCCTATCACCGATGCGGACCGCTGGGCCCTGCGCTATCAGCGCGACGTGCGTCGTGGGCTGAGCCGAAAAGGCATGACCAAACCTCAGCGGGCCGCGTTCGACGACCTGCTCGAGGCTTTTCTACTGCGACTCAAGCCTTCGCAGATGGCGCGCGAACTCGACCGGATCAAGCGGAACGATCTCGACGATCTGCACTTCGTCTGGGCCGGCGGGCACGAACCGCACCTGCCGCACTACTTCCGGGTCGAGGGTCCGGTGACCGTCATCGAGTTCGACAACACCGAGGACAATGCCAACCACGTACACTGCGTCTGGCGGGATCCGACGAACGACTTCGGCACCGACGTGCTCGCCCAACACCGTGCCGCTCAGCACCGCGGCCCAGAATGAACCGCTTAGGCGGCCCGCAGAAGTCTCTCGCGGTCCTCGGCACCGGGACGATGGGCACCGCGATGGCCGTCCGCTGGGCGTCGCAGGGGTTCCCCGTCAAGGCATGGAACCGCTCCGGGACGACGAGCACGGCCCTGGTTGAGGCAGGTGTCCACATGGCGGCGTCGGTCGCGGACGCTGTCGCGAAGGCCGACGTCATCGTGACGATGTTGTCTGACGGCGCGGCCACGCACGCGGTGGGAGCGCAGGCCCTGGCGGCCGCACGACCAGAGACGGTTTGGCTGCAGATGGCCACCGTCGGTCCGGAGGCGACACAGGAACTCGCGGTCAGGGCAAACGCTGCGGGGGTTTCCTTCCTCGACGCACCAGTGTCCGGTACCAAGGGCCCCGCGGAGCAAGGGAAGCTTGTCGTACTCGCCTCCGGGCCGCGAGAGCTGCAGAGCCGGATAGAGGACGTGCTGGCTGCAGTAGCCCACCGGGTGCTGTGGGTCGGCGAGGTCGGGGCGGGCTCTCGGCTCAAGCTGGTTTTGAACTCCTGGCTCGCCTCGCTCGTGTCCGGGCTGGCAGAGTCGATCACCCTGGCGGAGGCTCTGGACCTCGACCCCCATTTGTTTCTCAGTGCCATCGAGGGCGGACCCCTTGGCCCGCACTACGCCAACGTCAAAGGCCTGATGATGATCAACCGTAGCTACCCCACAGCTTCCGCGCTCTACCTGCTCACCAAAGATGTCGCACTGGCTCAGCAGGCCGCGCAGGCCGCGGGCGTGGAACTACCCGTCCAGGCAGCGATCAAGGAGCTCCTGCTCGCGGCCGAGCCGGATTTCGGTCAGCATGACATGAGCGCCATTGTGGAGGCTCTTGGGAAACGTCGGCGGTCAACGCTCTCCGCAGGCACGGAGAGCCCATGATCTCGGGACTGGTTGGCGTCCTCGACCGGCAAGGTCAGACAACCATCGCGCTGCTTGACGAGCCAGCCGGGATGCTGCGCAACCTTTGCTCGGTCGACGACTTCTGGCGGGACCCCTACGCCGCGGTCAACGCGCCGGCCACCGGGCCTTCGTACGCCTTGGCAGGGACGGGATTGCGACCGCAGGCGCCCCGTGACGCCAAAGTCTTCTGCGTTGGGTTGAACTACCGTGAGCACGTCGCAGAAGGCTCGTATGCCACGGAGAGCCCGCCGCCCTTCCCGACTTTGTTCGGGCGGTGGACGGCGTCGCTGAGCGTTGACGGGGTGCCAGTGCGTGTACCGCCGGACGAGGACGGCCTGGACTGGGAGGGCGAAGTCGTCGCGTGGGTCGGCCGCGTTCTGGTCGACGCCTCCCCCGAGGAGTGCCTCGAGGCGGTTTTTGGATACTCGGTGTTCAACGACATCACGGCGCGCCGCGCGCAGAAGCGCACCTCCCAGTGGACCCTCGGCAAGAACGTCGACCTCAGCGGCCCGCTCGGGCCGCTTGTCCTAGCAGCCGAAGTCGGCGACCTCCGACAGGGCCTTCGCCTGGAGACCCGGGTCAACAGCACTGTCGTCCAGCGGGGCAACACTTCAGACATGATCTTCAGCGTGGGCGAGGTGCTGGCGCACATCTCCCGCACGACCACCCTACGTCCCGGTGACCTTGTGGCAACCGGAACGCCCTCCGGTGTCGGTTATGCCCGCACGCCGCCCTGGCTGCTACAGGACGGCGACATGGTGGAAGTAGAGGTCGACAAGCTCGGGCTGCTGCGGACACCCGTCGTGGGTCAGGGGAAGCGCACGCCCGGGATGTGACGGCGACCGAGGACGCCAAGACACTCAAGCCGCAAAAGCGCTGCGGACGCTCAAGCTGGCGCTCACCCTGGCGAAGATGACTAGTGACCAGGGGAATTTGATTCCGAGTTCGCCCGGTGACTTGGCGCGGGCCGCGGTGGTCACTGACCCGCGGGGGCCTGGGTGTGCCCCCGGCGCGGAACTCGGTCAAGGCGGCGGACCGCGTCGTCGAGTATTTCCGCGCCGCCATCGCCACGGGGAAGTTCGCGCTGGGCGAGCGGCTGCCGACCGAGCGGGACATCGCCAAGGAGTTCGGGCTGAGCCAGCCGACAGTTCGCGAGGCTGTGCGTGGTCTTCTCGCGCTAAGCCAGGGCTGCACCTGCTTCGCTCATCGTGGTTCAGCCTCGGGCCGCACCGTGAGCCCGGCTGGAGGATGCCTTCATCGCGCCGCCCCGTCGACGAGGCGGCGCTGGTAACGGGCCATGCGCGGGGGCAACGCGAACCGCTCCAATTGGGCGAGCCGATCGGTCAGGCTGAGGAGGAGGCGAGAAGCGCCTCTACCGTCGCCTTCCAAGCCGGCAGCGTCCCGTTCAGCACCCGGTCACGGAGCGCGGCCGGCGCGGTGGCCTCGAACATCGCCAGCACCTGGGGAGGTGCGCTCTCGAACCCCAACGGGATGATCTCCTCCGGCGTCGTGGAGACGCCCGCCTTTGCCTGAGCCTGGAGTTCGGCGATGTCGGCGAGCGAGATGCACTCCGGGATCAAGGGCCAGACGTCGGCCTCCTCCTGTTCCAGGTGCGTCGTGCCCACCTCCACGAACTTCGCGAAGGCTTCGCGAACGACCGCCACGTCGTCGCCAGCCATCCATGCCTTGATCGAGCGATCGACGTGCACCATGGCCTCAAGAACCGCAGCGTGCTCGGCACCGGTCCGATCGATCAGGCCGGCGATGTCCGGTCGGTTCTTGACCATCATCGGCAGGAAGATCTGCTCCTCCGCGTCGTGATGGTGATGAATTCCAGCCTCAAGCATCGCCCAGAAGCCTGCAACAATGTGACCGGGGGGCGGGAGGTGCGCCGGGTCCAGCGCGGTGGCCAATCGCTCGATGTTACGCCGGATCGCTCCATGGGTGGACTGCTGCAAGGCGAGATAGGGATGCGGCATGGAATCCGACACTGAGTACTCCAAGTTCTGTCAGGAGGCGATGACTGGGCTCTGAGAAAGGGAGCGGGCTAGGACTCGTCGGCCAGGGCCGCGACGATCGCCTGCCACGGCGGGCCCCACTCGGCCATCATCTGGTCGATCACCGCGACCGGAAACAGCGACTCGGACACGGCCCGTGCCTCTGGTGGCGCCTCGTCGAAGGCCCAAGCGAACTGCTTCGCCGGGGGCCACGCGTTGTCCGCAGCCCCCTGGGCGACGAGCCTGCCCATATCCTCCGGCGTGACGAGCTCGCGGATGAGCGGCCACGCTGTGGACTCCTCGTGCGTGAGATGCACCGTAATCGCGTCAGTCACTTGAGCGAACGCAGCGCGGACTGGCTCGATGTCCCCGCTGCCGTCGCGCCACGCGGCGAGGGTCTTGTCAAAGAGATCCATGACGGAGGCGATCGCGGCGTGCTCCGCCTCCGCAGCGTCGAACGTGTCGGTGATCTCCGGCCGCTTCCCGCTCATGAGCGGCCAGTAGATCGTGTCCTCGAGCTCGTGATGGTGATGCATCCCGTACGAGAAGTATTCCCAGTAGGCGGCGACCGCCTGAGGCGACGGCGCCTTGCGGCTAGGAGCGAGGGCTGCGCTGAGCCGCGTGAGGTCACGTCGCACGGCGGCGTGCGTCGCGACCTGGCTCAGCAGGTACGGGTGCGGAGGCGGGTCGTCTGTCATTTGCACTTCCTCGTGACGATGGCGATTTGTGTCGGCAATAGGGCTGACAGGACGAGCGGCGACGTACTACGCGCCGGCGCCTGCCAAAAAGGCGGCCCGCTCCTCGGCGACGAGGTCGGCGTACTTCATCCAGGTGGCCCGCATGCCGCGCATGTTCTCTTCCGACAGCTTCTCTCTCAGCGCGGTGCCCTGCGGCGTCGGCACCGCCCAGACCGAGCCGTGCTCCCATGTCATGTTGCAAGCGTTCTCGATCATTGCCCACGTGGTCACGAATCCGATCCACAGCATGTGCGCCATGAGCTTCTTCTCGCCCCACGTGGCGCGCCCCTGCTCGAACAGGTCGTCGGTCATCGTGCCCGACAGGAACGCCTCGGTGAAGCGCAGCGTCAGCTTCTGGGCCTCGCTCCACAGCGAGGACTCGGGGTGCGCGTGGTGAGCGAGCTGCGCGAGGTTGAAGTCGGGGCCCCCTTGTTCGGCTGCTGCGACGGTGGCGGCCGACATGATGCCGGTCATCCACTGGCACTTCGTGTGCTGCGCGACCCCGAAGCAGATGAGGTTCATGTCGCCATGCGGGATGCCCTGGAAGTCGGGCTCGAGCAGCTTGGCCGCGCCAGACTCCATCATGCTCCACAAGGCCGCCGCCTCAGGATTGGCGCCGATCATGAGCTTCCAGCCGTCGCTGAGCGGGATGGCCTTGAGATCCTTCTCGGCAATCGCCAAGTCGTCCTCGTCGAGGTAGGGCAGGGCCGCGAGCTCCTCGATGGTGCCGGGCATGGGAAGACGGAACTTCATTGTGGGTGCTCCTTGTGAGTAAGCGGGTAGGTGGTTGCGGGTCAGCTCAGACGCCCTCGAGGGGCTGCCCAACCTGGACGAGCATCTTGCCGATGTTCTTGCCGGCGAACAGGTCGATCCAGGCGCTGGGGGCGGATTCGATTCCGTTGTAGATCGTCTGGCGGTCGATGACCTTGCCCTCCTTCAGCCAGGCCGACATCGTCTGCTGGTAGCTCGGGTACTCGCCGAGGAAATCGACGATGCTGCAGCCGTACACGGTGATGCGCTTCGGCGTAAGCCAGAAGTAGTTGCTCGGTCCGCCGACCGATGTGCCGTTGTAGGACGCGGTCTGGCCCCCGGCGATGATGCGTCCGTGCGGCTTCATGAGGTCGATCGCGGCCTCCAGGGATGGTCCGCCGACGGTGTCGTAGTAGACGTCGATCCCCTCCGGCGCGACCTCCTCCAGGGCCGATTTCAGGTCGGGTGCTGACCTGTAGTTGACGGCCGCGTCCGCTCCGAGCTCCTTGACGAGCCACTCCACCTTCTCATCTGAGCCGGCGATGCCAACGACTCGGCAGCCGTGGAGCTTGGCCACCTGGACGGCGACCATGCCGACAGAACCCGCCGCTGCGGACACAAGTACGGTCTCTCCGGACTGGATCTTGGCCTTCTCATGCAAGGCGAAGTAGGCGAACGCTCCCCATAGGCCCATGGTTCCGAGGAAGGAAGACGGGGGCGCGAGCGTGGTGTCGATGACCTGCAGCGGCGTGCCGTTGAGACCGGTGCCGTTCGACAGTTGGTATTCGCCCCACTTCAGCCAGCCCAGGACATAGGACCCGACGGGGAAGTTGGGGAGGTCGGACTCCATGACCTGGCCGATGCCCTGGCCGGGGACCGTGTGTCCAGGTCGGGTCATCGGGATTGCGCTGTGGATGGAGTCGTCATCGATGTCGTCAGCGATGGACGACAGGTGCGTGCGCTGTCCCGCCTCGATAGAGATGTAGATGACTTTGATGAGCATCTCGCCCTTGCTCGGAGCGGCTACCTCGTTCGTGACGAGCGTGAAGTCCTCGCTGGTCATCTTCGAGCTGCCGGGGAAGGTCGAGATGACGATCTCATGGCTCACGATCATGGTGCTGCTCCTGTTCAAGGACGGTAGGTACGACGGGTGGTGAGCGCGGTCAGATGTGCGACTCGGGAGCCCCGAGGATGGTGACGGCGGACACAGCGGCGTCATGGCCGACGATGCCGCCGCCGTTCTCGGCCAGGCCGACAGCGGGATGCTCGAGCTGCAAAGCCTCGGCCTCGCCGCGAAGCTGCAGGGCGATCTCGTTGAGCATGAGGATGCCGGTCGCTCCGATCGGGTGGCCGCGCGAGACCAGGCCGCCGCTGACGTTGACGGGGATGACCCCGTCCCGCGCAGTCGCGCCCGATGCGGTGAAAGAGCCGCCCTCGCCGGCGGGGCACAATCCGATCTCCTCGACGACGAGGATCTCGCCGACACTCGTGGCGTCGTGCAATTCGACGAGGTCCAGGTCGGACGGTCCGAGTCCGGCCATGACGTAGGCGCGATGCGCGGCACGGTGCGCCGCGCGCTTCTCGCCGAACATCGACCAGCGGTCGCCGCCGCACGCGCCGAAGCCGAGGATCGGCAGCGCGCGTTCCTGGACGCTGGCGGGCAGCGTGCGCAGGTGCTCGCGGGAGCAGACCACGACTGCAGCCGCCGCGTCGCCGGTGGGAGCGCACATGGCGCGGGTGAGGGGCGCGACGACTTCCCGGTCCGAGAGAACCTGCTCGACGGTCATCGGGAAGCGGTACTGAGCCCGCGGGTTGTCGACGGCATTGGTGTGGTTCTTTGCGGCCGCGGCTGCGAGATGTTCTGCAGTGCTGCCGTATTGCGCCTGGTGGGCCCGCGCGAACAATGCGTAGATGTCCATCGCGACCGAGCGCCCCGGCTCACCCGGATTGAAGCTGACGCCGAGTTCGGCGGCCTGCTTGCGGTGCGGGGCGAAGAAGAAGTCCGGCTCAAGTTGCCCACCCGTCCCCTCCATCCAAGCGAGGATGCCGTCGCGCGGTTTGCCCGGGTGGTTCATCTTCTCCACCCCCACCGCCATGGCGACGTCGGCCTGACCCGACAGGACGTCCCCGACGGCGCCCAGGAAGGCGGTCGTACCGCTGGCGCATCCGGCCTCGATGTTGAGGACCGTCTGGCCGGCGGGGAGCAAGCCCTCCTCTGCCAGCGGCGCCAGCACCTCTTGCCCGCGCAAGGCCCGCTGGTCGAAGAAGTCCATGAGGACGCTGGAGAACCAGACGCGCTCGACCTCCCCCAGGTCGGCCAGGCCAGAGTCCTTTGCGACGCCCGCGATCGCGCTGCGGGTCAGATCCAGAAACGAGGTGTCCGGTCGTCGCGCGGCCGGGGTTCCGGAGATGCCGATGATGAAGACCTCACCGCGACGGATCATCGGGTGCTCGCACTGGTCAGGTAGGTCCGCTCGAAGAAGTTCGTCTTGAGGTTGGAGCGCTCCAACACGCCGGGTCCGAGCCACTCGATCCGGGGGCGGAACTTCAGCTGTTGGCTCATACTGTCCTCGATCTCCTTTGCCAGGACTGGCAGTTCGTCGGCCGAGACGTGCTCTGCGTGCTCGACCTTGAGGGTGAGCGGGGGAACGACACGCGGCGGCGGTTCGTCGAGCACGATCCGGAACTCGCCCGTGAGTTGGGGGCCGAAGCCTGTGATGACGCCGTCGATCGCGGCGGGGTAGACGATGACGCCTTTGACCTTGAGCATGTCGTCGGTGCGGCCGACGACCTTGTAGCGCAGCCCGGTCTGGCCGTCTGGCGACGGGCTCACCGTGACCTCATGGATATCCCCGAAGGTCTCTCTCAGCCACAGGAATCCCTCGCCGTCCAGGGTGGTGAACACCGCAAGTCCGCGGGCGCCGTCCTCGAGCGGGATGGGTTCGTGGGTGTCGGGGTCGACCAGTTCGTAGAGCGCCAGGTCGTCGGCAACCCAGTGCATCCCTAGGTACTCCGGATGGTTGCTGGAGATTCCGAAGCCAGCGCCGTGGTCGAACAACTCCGCCCCGTACGCGCCCTCGATCTTCGCGCGCAGCTCGGGGATGCCGGCGCCAGGCTCGCCTGCGGCCATGATCCGCTTGATCCCCAGGCTGCCCACCGTGTCGTTCAGGATCCCCGGGGCGCGCTCGATGAGGTGCTCGACGAGTGACGGCGTGGCGCACAGCATGTCGGGCCGAACGTGCTTCGCCATCGTGAGCAGCCTCTCCGCACCGCCCTCCGCGCCCACGGGGAACACACAGGCCCCGTAGTTGCGGATGAAGTGGACGTAGGGTACGCCGGCGAGGGTCATGCTGAGCCCGAAGGCGTGAACAACCCTTTGCCCCGGCCGCAGACCCATGCGCCAGAACATCCGGCCAAAGGCCTGCGACACCCAGTTGATGTCATGCTCGGTGAACGGGTAGAACGTTGGCTCACCCGTCGTGCCCGACGTGGCAGCCATCAGCACGACCCGGTCGAGTGGAACCCCAATGCTGGCCTCGACGGCCTTCATCATGTCCATGTCGTGGTCTTCGGCAAGCTGCCGTCGCTGCGCCTTATCGAAGATTGGCACGCGCGCGCTGAAGTCCTCGAGCGTGCGGATCTTCCCGGGCTGGGCGCCAGCGGCGTCTAGGCGCTGACGCCAGAAAGGGGTTGCATCGTAGAGCCGCTCGACCAGCTTGACGGCCTTGCCCTGCTGGTTCGCCCGCATCTGCGCGGTTCCCAGGAGGGGCTCGATCTCCATGTTCCAATACGGCCTCGTCACAAGTCGGCCCCTCGTTCACAGCGAATGCCCACCGTCAGGATCGGGTTGGAGGACCGCCCCGATTCCCGTCCGCGACAGCCGTGACCGGTACACAGAGGATGGTTGTCTGTCACCATTTCGGAATAGTCACGCCGGCGGCCGCCCACATCTCCATCAGCGCGGTGTCGTCGTGGCTGACGTCCTTGTCTGCCATGTAGCCGTACATCTCCGCCGCGAAGCCACCGAAGAAGTCCTGGGCCAGCCGGACTTTGAGCGGCTTGCGCATGATCTCGGTTGTCATGCGCCGCCAGGCGCGACGCTCTCGTCCGCCACGCATGATCTCGGCCGCCAGCTCCCAGGCCCGGTCGTAGATCCGATCGCGGGTCACGACCTCGTTGACCATGCCCCAGTCCAGCGCCTGCTGCGCGGTAACCGCGTTTCCCATGAGCATGGCGTAGTTCGCGCGCTTGCCGCCCATGGTCTCCTGGTAGGCCACGTTCACGCCGTCACCCGAGACGAAGCCCATCCAGCGGTGGACATCGATCATGACGGTGTCGTCGGTACAGATCACGAGGTCGCACATGAGTGCCATGTCGAGGTGGTAACCGGGACCGTTGACCGCAGCGATCGTTGGGATCTTCATGTCGTTCACCAGCAGGTCCTGCAGAGGCATGCCGTCGCCGACGAAGAAGTTCAGGCTCACCTCCGTCTTTTGCTCGGCGGTTGCCTCGGGAACGTTCGGATCGTTTGCGACGCCGTAGGCGACCCAGAAGTCGCCCGTTCCCGTGAGGATCAGGACCTCGTTCTCTGGATCAGCAGAGATCGCCCGGAGGGCGGCCGGCAACGCACGGTGACTCGCCGCGCCCCACAGCACCGGCTTGTTGTGTGTGTGGAAGCGCGCCATGATCACACCGTCGCGGCGCTCCATCACGACGTGGTCCTTGTACTTCTCCGAGTAGACCTCGAACGGCTCGTGCGGGATGAATTGGACGTTGACATCAGATGCCTGGGGCATTACGTCCCAATCGGCCTTTGACACGGTGTGTGTCCTCTCTCGTGAACTTCGTTGGGGAGCGTGCGGCCGCAGGAGAGCCTGCTCGGCCCTCCTGCATCGCGTCTGTGATCAGATCGCGCCGTAAACGGGCTGGGTCTTCCACAACTCCTTGACCTTCTCCAGGGTCTGCAGTTGGTACGGCCGCAGCGATTGTGCCTTGTCCTGCGGAAGGGCCGTCGGGAGCGTGCCGGGAACGTGCGGGATGCCGGCCATGCCGATGAACATGGCCCAGCCGATGCAGTACACGGTCCACATGGTGTGACGCATCACCAGCTTGTCACCCCACGTCGCGCGGGCCTCTTCCATGAGCTCGTCAGTCATGGTGTTCTCCATGAGGGACTGAGCGAATCGGAGCGACAGCCGCTGCTCGTCGGACCACATCAGGGACTCAGGGTGGGCGAGCATTCCCAAGTGGGCGGGAGTGAAGTTGTGCTCGGTCTCCCAGTCGCGGGCCGTTGCCGCACTGACGTTGACCATGGCCCCGGTTTGCCACTCGGATCCATAGAGGCGGGCGACTTGGAGGGTGATGAGGTTCATGGGGCTGCCGGGGCTGAACTGCACGTCAGGCTGCAGCATGGCCTGAGTACATACCTCCATCAGATGCCACACAGCCTGGATATCTGGGTCATTGCCCAGCAGAGCCCAGGCGGGGTTCGCCCTCGCCGGAGTCTTGAGGAGGTTGCCCTTGGCTACTTCCTTCTCGCTGGGGGTGAGACCAGGAAGCGCGTCGATTTCCTCATCGGTCATCGGGATAGGCAGACGTGTCTCTCTGGCGGTGGAGGTGGAGGTGGAGGTGATCACAGGTGGGCTCCTTGGTCCGGTCGGTGGAAGGTCGCTTGGTGACTAGGTACGGATCTTGTGGCTCGGGCTGGTCGCGTGTCAAGAAGTCCTGGCGTGAGGTCCCCAGCGACAGTTCGGATGTTACCATGTCTCCAGGTGACATGGTAACCTCACCCGGGGAGACCGTCAACGACTCACGTTTACCGAGAGGTGGGACCAATGTTCATCCGAGGAGCCATCGGAGCCAACCGCGACTGGGCGACATCCATCGACATGGTCGAGGAGCGGGCCGCGATCGAGGAAAACTGGATCAAGACCGGCAAGATGCTGTGGTGGCACCAGTTCTCGGAAGGGCTGCGGGTGATCGGCCCGCCATTCCAGGGGAAGACTGAGAGCGACGGGCTGCTCCTCGAGATGTACGCGTTCCCAACACAGGAACTGTTCATGGAGTGGGCGATGAGCCCGGAACATGCGTCTGCGCATACGAAGTTGTTACACGCCGGCCGCGCCGCGATGGCGGAGGGCCGGATGTCGTTTCCGCCTGTGCAGTACAACTTCCATGCCACGGACGACCGGACGACTGATATCCAGCAGCTTCGGGGTGAGCTCGGCGACCTGTATGACCGCATGGAGCAGACCGAGTGGGCGCAGCCGCCAGCGCCGGGCATGTTCCGTCGCGGCATGCTGGGCGACGAGGCTGAGTGAACGCCGGTGCTGCAAGCCCAGGCACCGTTCACCCGCAACCGTTCGCGGGTCTCGGCAGATGGAGCGCAGCACCGGGTGCGGCCCTCGTTGACCACTGATAGATGCCATCTCGAGGATCTGGTCTTGGAGGCCCGACCATGACATCAGCGACGTCAGCCCACCCGTACCTGGTGCTTCAGCAGGCAATTCATGATGCTGTGCGGCGCAACTTGGCAAGAATCGTGGCAGCGTTCGACCGGAGCGCGGCACCGCCTCCGTCGGAGGCGGCGGTCCGCTTCTGGGACATCGTTTCCTTCGCCGTGCACCACCACCACGAGACGGAGGACGGGGTTTACTGGCCGCTCATGCGCGAGCGGCGTCCCGAGCTCGGGACGCTCTTCGACCGCACCGAGGGAGAACACGCCGCGATCCTGGGAGCGATGCAGGCTTTCGAGAAAGCGCTGGCCGAGTGGGATAACGGCGGTGACGTCGACGGCGTTCGCGCGACCATCCCACCGATGGTCGAGGCGATCGAGCTTCACTTGCGGCAGGAAGAGGCCGACGTGTGGCCCCTCATCCCGGAGTTGATCACCCAGGATGACCTAGTGGCGCTGCAGACCAAGGCACAGAAGGTCGTGGCTATGGCCCCCGAGCGGATGCTGGGGTTCGCACTGGAAGGCGCCCCCGACGCGATCTTGCGGCTCATGGAGACAGTGGTACCTGCGGAGGGGCTCAACCACATGCTGTCCCAATGGCTGCCTGAGTGGCAGCGGACCGTCATGGCCTTCGCGCCGACCCTGTGAGGGACGCGGCTGACACGACCGAAGCCGACCGAATCAGCCCGTGGCCGTTATGGCAGCCGCGATGCGGAGAACCTGGCAACGCCCAGCATGCCCATGGTCATCTCGCCCTTGAAGGTGTCGCCCGAGATCGTGGCTGTGCACTCCATGTTCATCACGCCGAACGCAGGGTTGGTGGCCGGGGTCACGACAGCAGCGACGTGGACGAGGCCACCCGCCTCCGTCAGGCGCTTCGCATCTTGGAGAGCCAGATCTCCGGGCTGCTCGCGGTGCCCCCCGACCAGACCGGCGAGGCAGCCGCCAAGTCGGATGTGCTGGACGTGCTGCGTCGGGTGTCCGGCGCCGGCGGCCGCTTGCACAAGCTCGAGCTGCACCAGGTGGCCCGCGAGTCGGGTGTCAGCTAGTCGGCCTGTGGAAACTGCCGTGGCACCTGCGGCGTGAGTCGCCGAACCCGACCGATGACAGCATCAGAGAGTCCATTTGAAAACGTCTCGCAACCAATCAATCACGTGCCCCTCTGGACCGCTGACGATCAGATGGGATCGAGAACGAAGTCGAAAGTGGAGCTCAACTCGCCGGCTTCGTCGGCGGTGAAGTCGACGATCAGACTTTCGCGTACTCCGAACACTGCGTCGTCATAGAGGTGGTCGCTCTCGCGGTCGAACACGTGGGTGATCAGTTCCTTGTAGCCGGGATGCTTCACCCAGGCATGCAGGTGGCCTGGTCGCATCCATCCCCGATTGTTCGCCTTCAACAGTGCACCCACCGGACCGTCGTGCGGAATCGGGTACTTGCCCGGTCGCACGCTTCGGATCTCGTACCGGCCGGCATCGTCGGTGCGATAGATGCCACGAAGGTTGTACTCGCTCTGGCCGTCAAGTTCTTGGACTTGGTACAACCCTGCGGTGTTGCTCTGCCAGCAGTCGAGCACCACACCAGCAAGGGGTGTCCCGTCGGGAGACGTGACCGTGCCTCGCAACACGACCCGGTCACCGGCGTCGTCGTCCTGCAGCATCGACTCGCCCTCGAAGCGTTCGGGCGACCCGGCGGCGTAGAACGGGCCGAGGACGGTGTTGTCGGTGGTTCCTTCGGTCGGTGAGTAGTTCAGCATCTCGACCAGGGTCGACACGCCGAGGGTGTCCGACATCAGAATGAACTCCTGACGAGTGTCGGTGCACATCTGACCTGTTGCCGTGAGGAACTCGATGCCGGCCATCCACTCGTCACGCGTGAGCCCTACTTCGCGTACGAACGCATGGACATGCCGGATCGCCGACTGCATCACCTCCTTGAGTCGCTCGTTGTCGCCGGCGTCATATCGGCCGAGCACTTCGACCAGCAGGTCGTCCGGTCCGGTCATCGATTCATCGGGCATCGCGTCTCGTCTCTGTCGAAAGTTTGATCAACGGTCTATTCGAGTTCACGGCACCAGCAGCACGTCGTCGTGTGC
>JALDXR010000389.1:0-4209 GCA_032154865.1 Nocardioidaceae bacterium | reverse complement strand
GGCATAGTGGTGGGAAGCCCTCCGGCGGGCCTGGGAGATGCAATGGGCGAGCCTGTCCCCGACCTCGGGGTACGAGAGCTGCGCGAGCGCGGCCGCGCGGCCTATCAGCGTCGAGCCTGGACCGAGGCCTTCACCACCCTGGCGGCCGCGGACGACGACGAGCCGCTGCCGCCGGACGACCTCGAACTGCTGGCCAGCTCGGCGTACCTCGTCGGCAAGGAAACCCATGGCGACGAACTGGCCGCCCGTGCGTACCGGGAGTGGCTCGACAACGACGCGCCCAAGCAGGCCGCTCGCCGTGCGACCTGGCTCGCGATCCTCCTGCTGCTGCGTGGTGAAGTGGCCGCGAGCAACGGCTGGCGGACCCGAGCCAAGCGCCTGATCGACGAGAGTGACCTCGAGTGCGCCGCGGTCGGCTACCTGCACATGCTCACGGCGATGGACCGACTCGAGACCGGCGACGCCGCCGGATCGCTGGAGTCCGCTCGTGCCGCGGCGGTGGCGGGTGAGCAGTTCGGAGATCCGGATCTGACGGCGTTCGGGCAGCTCTGCACGGCCGAGGCACTGGTTCCGCAGGGCGAGATCGCCGCCGCCAAACGCTGCCTGGACGAGTCGATGGTCGCGGTGACGGCCGACGAGGTCTCGCCGCTCGCCGCCGGCATCATGTACTGCGCGGTGATCATCGCCTGTCAGGGCATCTTCGACCTGCGTCGGGCTCAGGAGTGGACGGCGGCGCTGAGCCGGTGGTGCGAGGACCAGCCCGATCTGGTGCCCTACCGCGGCAACTGCCAGATCCATCGCGCCGAAGTCATGCGGCTGCGCGGCGACTGGTCCGACGCCTATGACGAGATCCGGGAGGCGTGCGAGCGGCTGGCCGGGGATCCGGTCTCTGGCGCGGCGCACTACGAGCTGGCCGAGATCCATCGCCTGCGCGGCCAGATCACCAAGGCCGAACACGCCTATCGCCAGGCCTCCCGATGGATCCCGGATCCGCAGCCCGGGCTGGCCTTGTTGCGGCTGCAGCAGGGGCAGATCGACGTGGCCGCCGCGGCGATCCGGCGGGCCCTCGACGAAGCGAGCGGGGACCTGCCCCGATCGCGGCTGCTGGGCGCGGCCGTCGAGATCCTGATCGCCGCCAAGGACATCGCCGCGGCTCGGGAGGCGGCCGACGAGTTGACGGCGATCGCCACCCGGATCGGCGAGCCGTGGCTGCAGGCGATGAGCGAGACGGCCGACGGCGCCACGCTCCTCGCCGAGGGCGACGGCCGCGAGGCGCTCCCCGTGTTACGTCGAGCGTGGGCGTCCTGGCAGCGACTTGCGGCGCCGTACGAGGCGGCCCGGGTGCGGGTCCTGATGGCCCGGGCCTGCCAGCTTTGCGACGACCCCGGCCCGGCCGAGATGGAGCTGGACGCCGCGATCTGGGTGTTCGAACAGCTCGGTGCCACGCCGGACATCGCCCAAGCCCGCGCCGCGTCGGGCTCCGATCCGACGGCATCGACGGCTCTGACCACCCGGGAGCTGGAAGTGCTGCGCCTGGTCGCCGCCGGCCTGACCAACCGGGCGATCGCCGCCGAGCTGTTTCTCAGCGAGAAGACCGTCGCCCGGCACCTGAGCAACATCTTCGCGAAGCTGGACGTGTCGTCCCGCGCCGCCGCCACGGCGTACGCCTACGAGCACGATCTGGTCTAGGCGCCCTACGCACAATCACCCATTTCCTGACGTGGGTCGTTCTCCCGACGCGCCGACACCTGGTGCGTTCTTAGCGTCAACGCAACAGCCTCGCCGTCGCGGAGGACGTCATGACACCGACATCGACATTCGAGCATCCGGTACGCAAGCAGTTGCTGGCCGACCTTCCCCTCGTCGAGCGGCGAGCGACCATCGCCGGTGTATCGACCGCGTACCTCGAAGGCGGGGACGGGCCGACGATCGTGCTGCTGCACGGTCCGGGTGAGTTCGCCGCGACCTGGTTGCCGGTGCTGCCCCAGCTGGCCCGGTCCCATCACGTCATCGCGCCGGACCTGCCCGGTCACGGCGCCTCGCAGACCGTCGTCGGCCAGCTGACCGGCCGTCAGGTCCTCGACTGGCTCAGCGATCTGATCGAGCAGACGAGCCCCGGCCAGCCCGCGCTCGTCGGCCGGGTCGTCGGCGGTGCGATCGGCGCCCGGTTCGCCATCGACCACCCCGACCGACTGGCTCATCTGGTCCTCGTCGACTCCCTCGGCCTGGCGCCGTTCGAGCCCGAACCACGCTTCGCACTGGCGATGCACCGCTTCCTGGGCCAGCCCGATCGGCCCAACTACGAGCGGTTCATGGAGTTCTGCGCCTACGACCTGGACGGTGCCCAGAAGCGCTGGGGCCCGCGATGGGACCCGTACGCGACCTACGCGGTCGAGCTCGCCCAATCCGCCGGGATGCAGGCCGCGATGGGGTGGATGCTCGCCGAGTTCGCCACTCCGCTGAGCCCCGCGCAGCTCGACCGGATCACCACGCCGACGACGCTGATCTGGGGCCGCGACGACCTCGCGACTCCGGTCGCGGTCGCTCAGGCCACGGCCGCCCGCCAGGGATGGCCGCTCCATGTCGTCGACGAGGCCGGCGACGATCCGCCCCTCGACCAGCCCACGATCTTCCTCGACGAGCTTCGCGCCGCGCTCGACGCGACGCCCGTCGCACCGCAACGGGAGGCCTGACCATGTCCGAATCCACCTACGACGTGATCGTCATCGGGGCTCGCTGCGCCGGGTCACCGACCGCGATGCTGCTGGCCCGACAGGGACACCGGGTCCTCGTGGTCGACCGCGCCACGTTCCCCAGCGACACCGTCTCGACCCACCTCGTACATCCGCCTGGCGTGGCTGCGCTGCGGCGATGGGGATTGCTCGACGACGTACTCGCCACCGGCTGTCCCCCGATCGACACCTATGCCTTCGACTTCGGGCCATTCACGATCGCCGGCGCTCCCGGGACCGATACGGAACCCGTGGCGTACGGACCGCGACGGACCGTCCTCGACCAGATCCTCGTCGACGCCGCGCGCGACGCGGGTGCGGAGGTACGCGAGGGATTCGCCGTCACCGACATCGTCATCGAGGAGGGCCGGGTCACCGGCATCGAGGGACATGTCAAGGGCGGCGAGACCGTGACCGAGCGCGCCGTCGTCGTCGTCGGTGCCGATGGACTGCGCTCGACCCTGGCCCGCGCGGTGACGCCCGAGCAGTACGCCGAAAAGCCGCAGCTGCTGGCCGGCTACTACGCGTACTGGAGCGACCTGCCCATGAACGGCCGGTTCGAGGCGTACATGCGGCACGAACGCGCGTTCGCCGCGTGGCCGACGAACGACGATCTCACCGTGGTCATCGGCGGCTGGCCGTACCGCGACTTCGAGGCCAACAAGCCCGACCAGGAGCACCACTACCTGGCGATGTTCGAGCAGGCGCCGGAGTTCGCCGACCGGCTGCGCACGGCGACCCGCGAGACCCGGCTGGTCGGCATGGCGGTCCCGAACTTCTTCCGCAAGCCGTACGGACCCGGCTGGGTGCTGGTCGGCGACTCCGGCTATCACAAGGACTTCATCACCGCGATGGGCATCCATGACGCGTTCCGCGATGCCGAAGCGGTCGCCGACGGGCTGCATCAGACACTGACCGGCGCTCGTTCGTTCGATGCGGCGATGGCGGACTACCAGTCGGCGCGAGACCAGGCGGTGATGCCGATGTACGAGCTCACGACGGAGCTGGCCACGCTCGAGCCGCCGCCACCGGAGCTCGAGAAGCTGCTGCAGGCGGTACACGGCAACCAAGCCGCGATGGACGAGTTCGCCCGGGTCAACGCGGCCGTCATGTCGCCGGCCGACTTCTTCGCCGAGGACAACGTGGCCCGCATCTTCGCGGCGGCGACCTAACCGGCCGAGTCCGCCGGGGAGTCGCCGGAGGGCGGATCGATCTCGACGCCGTGCCGAAGGTCGTAGCGACGCTCGTCGTAGGTCGTGTACTCGTAGGCGATCATCGTCCAGAACAACAGGTTCACGATCGCGAGTGCGACCACGGCATCGACCTCGACGGCCGCCGGCCAGACCGCCACGAGCACGAACGCGAGAGCCAGCCGCTGCCAGTTGACGGTCCCGGCGTTCCGCAGCCGCAGCGCGACGTGGGCCAGCAGGTAGAGCGCGGTCCCGCCGTACAGCGCGAACGCCGGCACCGTGTGCAG
>JALDXR010000388.1:0-4220 GCA_032154865.1 Nocardioidaceae bacterium | reverse complement strand
CGCCGGTCGTCCGGCGCGGCGCTTAGGCGGTGTCGCCGCCTACTGGCACAAGTGCCGCGTCGAACTCGACGCCGATCTCGTCGGCGACCTTGAGTGCGCCGAGGAAAGCCGTGTAGGGCTTGATGCCCCATCGGGTCTGGGCCACGGTCGCGCTGCCACGGACCCGGCCGTCGGCGAGCACGGCCTCGACCGTCACCGGATTGGTCACACCCCGGATCGTGAGGTCGCCCTCCACCGTCGCCGACTCGGCGGAGCCGGTCACGCTCGTCGAGGCGAACCGGATCTTGGGATGGCTCTCGCTCTCGAGGATGCCCCGCAACGTCTTCTTGATGTCCGCGCGGTCCTTGTCCGTCAGCGGCTTGACGCCGCCAAGGCCTTCGCGCACCTCGAGGGAGTCGATGTCGACCTCGACCGAGACCGTCGACATCTCCGGCTCGGCGGCAAGTGTGACGTCCCCTCGCCAGCGGGTGACCTCGATGACGAGGTCGTGCCCAGCCCGCCGGCCCATCCCGGTACGGCTGGTCTTCACCAGAAGCTTCCCGGACTCGGGACTCAGCTGGTAGGTGCCATCAGCAACGGCCATGTCCCGACCCTAACCGTCACCGGTTCGTGGGGCGTGGGATCCGCGCGATCGACCACCCTGAAAGGATTCCCGTTCGTCCCGGTATGCGCAGGCATAGCGGGCTGCTGGGAGGGTACTTGCTCTTCATCAAGAGGACGTCCCTGGCCCGCCGCTGATTTCAGGTTGACAGCACGGACAGGCGGGCCAGGCACCCTCTCCATTCGCCGGCTCGGGGGCTTTCGCATGGGTGATTCGGGACCAGCTGGCACTGGGCTCGCCAGCCCGGATAGAAATGCGGAGCAGGTCATCGACCGCTACACCCTCCGCTCGAGCGACGGACCGGTGTCCATGGTGCGCGCTCGCTGTCTGGGTCAGCACATCCGGGACTGGGTGGACGATCAACGCCGCCGATCCGGGCGGCTTGCCGCGGTCAGAGCAGGCGGTTGATCAGGCCGTAGTTGAGTGCGTCGTCGGCGCTGAGCACACGACCCGATCGCAGCTCGGCGGCGACCCAGTCCGGCTCCCAGCCGGTGGCAGCTGCGATCAGATCGCGTAGCCGGGCCACCTGCCGCTCGTGGTGTTCGGCCTGGATGGCCAGCTGACCGGACGTACCCTCGGCGGTTGCCTGGGGCAGCGATAGCACGAGTACGGCGCCCTGGTGCGCCCCGCGTTCGGTCGCGGCGCAGAGTACGGCGACGGCCGGCCCGCGCAGCGTCCCGTGCACGATCGCGTGAACCGGCGCCTGCACCATCTCGATCGTCCCGGCCAGTGCCAGCGCGGGGTCGAGGTCGCTGTCGCCGCAACTGAGATGCAGCTCGATCGGCCGCTGCGTGCTCTCGCGGTCCAGGACCAGGAGCTGGGCCGTGCCTCGGTTGGCCAGCCTGTTGTCGAGGTGACCGCCCAGGTGGATGATCCGCTCGGCGAGCATCCGCTCGGCGACGAGATCCGGGACGTGGACCTCCTCCCAGCTCGGGATCGCCGGCCGCCTCGACGGCATCGGCGGCGGCGTCCCCGGATGCCGCGGGTCATGCGGCGGCACCTCCGGAGGCAGGTCCGGCGGCAGGCTGGCGTCCGGGTACATCCCCGACATGGCGGCTCCTCCCGGGTGGGCGTCCCTACCCTCCAGGATGCGTCAGCCGAGCCGGCGATGGTCGCTGACCTGCTGATCCGCGATCGGAACTCCGTCGACGTACGTGACGTGGTTGGTGTGGATGCTCGGGACGGCTGCGCCCGGGACGATCACGCCGACGAGGTTGAGCGGATCGGTGGCGTTGATCGTCACCTGCTCGCCCACCGTGGGTAGCTTGCGAATGTGGGCGAGTTGCTCCATCGCCTCCGGCAGGGCGTACTGCTCGCCGCTGAACCCGGTCACGAACCGGCCGCCGCGGATCAGACCGCGGTCTTCGAGGCGGCGCAGCGCCCACTGCAGGTCGCGCCAGGGCAGTCGCACCGACTCGCGGATCGCCAGGTCGCGGAACACGACGCCCCATCGGTTGAGCAACTGCTCGGCGACCGCTTCGGCCAGCTCGTCGCGGTCCCACCTGTCGTCGGCCGGGACGACCGACGAGACCGACGACCATCGGCCGGCAGCCGCCGCCGAGCTGCGAGCCGCCCGGCGCAACGTCGACATCCGGCCGACGCGGTAGAGGTGCTGGGGACGCCGGTCGCGGGTCACTCGGGCTCGGATCGCGCCGAACCCGTCAGACATCAGCAGCCCACGAGCGATGCCGTCCCACAACCCTCGCTCGATGTCTTCGGGCAACCGGTGCGTCTCATTTGCCAGCTCCGACGCGAAGCACGCACCGCGAGTGCGCAGCACTTCGATGATCTCGGCGGTCGCCCCGACCTCGGGCACAGCGGCCTGACACTCGTCACGGGCGGCGGCCAGCAGCCACGGCAGATCGGACCGCAACACGACCGAGATCGGAGTCGCTTTCGACGGCGAGCCCGGCGGCGCGTCGGGGTCACGGTCGCTCGGAGTCAGCCGCAGCCACGCGACTGCGCCCTCGTGGCACAGCCGGTCGAGCCAGCCCGGCTCGAACTGGCGCAGCCGACGGGCGATCAGCTCGCGCTCCCACGCGACGGCCGCGGTCTCGTAGCCCTGGAGCTGCTCGAGAACCGCCAGCAGCCCCTCCTCACCAGCGAGCTGAGCACCGGGGGCGACGTGCTGCCACCGCAACAGGAAGCGCATGAAGTCCTGCGGCGTTGCCGACGTGACCGCCTTGCGGCGCGACTTGCGGGAGTAGGAATGCATCCGGGTCAGCAGGCGGCGGGCCACCCACTCGACACCGCCATCGCCGTCGGAGTAGCGGCCCTGGAACGCGAACCCCTCCCCCTGCAGGGCGGCCAGCCCGGCGGTGACCCGCGGCGACGGCAGGCAGGTCGCCTCCGCGAGGGTGTCGACCGTCGTCAAGCCGCTGATCTCGAGGTGACCCCGAACGGCCGTCGCAACTGCATCGTCGTCGCCAGCCAGCGCCCGCGAAGCCACCTCCCGTCCCTCGGTGGTGCACCACAGGACGGTGTCGTCGTGCCGGATCGTCTGCACGCGACCACGCTCGACGAGCGCAGCGCACAGCTCCTGCCACTCCGCGCGGGCCCGAGTCACGACGAGCGACGCGAGGAGGTCATGGAGATCGTCGGGTGTCTCCGGTTCCGGCCGGATCTCGTCGTGCACCCGCTCGATCGCCGCCGGATCGAGCCGGCCGATCGCCGTCAGATCGGTCGACATGCCGCGCCGGAGCGGGACGGCACTGGTACGCCGGTTCTGGACCTCGTCCTCGTCGTCGAGGAAGGCGTACGGGCGGGCGGTGAGGATCTCGTGGGCGAGCACCGACGGCTCGGTCGTGTCGATGGAGTGCACCGTGATGTCGCCGCGCTCGATGCGCTTCCACACCTCGACCAGCCCGTCGAGGTCGATCGCCTCGTGGAGCGTGTCCTCGACCGTCTGGCGGACGAGGACGTGGTCGGGCACCTCCATCGGACCGGTGACGTTCTCCTGACAGGCCGCCGCGTCGGGGAACAGGGCCGCCATCAGGTCGTCGGACTCCATCCGCTGGATCGGTGGCGGATTGCGTCGGCCACTCCGGAAGCGCAGCACGAGCAACGAGCGGTTGAGGTTCCACCGCCACCGCGACTGGAACATCGGCTTGTCGAGAATCGCCTGCTCGAGCGTCTCGCGGATGGTGCGGCTGTTGAGGTATCGAACGACCTCGTCGAGCGGGAAGCTGTGATGCGGGCCGAGTGACAGGACCACGGCGTCGTCGGTGGCGGCCGCCTGCAGCTCGAAGTTGAACGTACGGCAGAACTTCTTGCGCAGCGCCAGTCCGAGACCGCGATTGATCCTCCCTCCGAGCGGCGAGTGAACCACGAGCTGCATCCCGCCCGTCTCGTCGAAGAACCGTTCGATCACCAGAGTCTGCTGCGTCGGCATCGCCCCCAGCGCCGCGCGGCCGACCGCGATGTAGTCGACGATCATCGTGGCGGTGTCGGTATCGATGCCGGCGATCTCGCAGAGCCACCCGCGAGCACCGTCCGGGTCGCCGGCCACGAGGTATTCGTCGATCCGCCGGCGCAGCTCGGACACCTCTTCGGACAGCTCGTCGGTGCGGGCCGGCGCCTCTCCGACCCAGAACGGCACGGTCGGCGGCGTGTCGCCGGC
>JALDXR010000387.1:0-4221 GCA_032154865.1 Nocardioidaceae bacterium | reverse complement strand
GCATCGGAACTCCCTGGACAGACGAGGTACGCGTGGAGACCAGCCTACGGCTCAGTCACCGATCGCATGCTGCCGGATCCAGGTGTGCATGGCGATGGCAGCGGCTGCGCCGGCGTTGATCGAGCGGGTCGAGCCGTACTGCGCGATGGAGTAGGTCGCGACGCAGGCGGCGCGGGCGGCGTCGGACAGCCCTGGACCCTCCTGGCCGAACAGGAGCAGGCACTCGTACGGCAGCCGGGCCGACTCCAGCGGCGTCGAGCCGGTCAGGTTGTCCACGCCGAGCAACGGCAGGTCGGCCGCATCGGCCCAGTCGACGAGCGCATCGACTGTCTCGTGGTGTCGGATGTGCTGGTAGCGATCGGTGACCATCGCCCCGCGCCGGTTCCAGCGCCGACGGCCGACGATGTGCACCTCGGCCGCGAGGAACGCATTGGCCGTGCGTACCACCGACCCGATGTTGAAGTCGTGACCCCAGTTCTCGATCGCGACGTGGAAGGCGTGCCGTCGGGTGTCGAGGTCGGCGACGATCGCGGCCATCGTCAGGTAGCGATAGCGGTCGATGACGTTGCGCCGGTCGCCGTGGCGAAGCAGCTCGGGATCGTAGCGCGGGTCGTCCGGCCACGGACCCGTCCAGGGACCGACGCCGACCTCGTACGGCTCCGGCGGCGCAGGCTCGTCCTCCATGGCCGTCCAGCGTACGAGCGACCCAGGTCAGGTGGCGGATCCGGAACCTACGATGGTCCGCATGTCGGCCGCCCACGTCCTCGCCTTCGCCGGTGTCGTGCTGCTCGCCGCGATGGCGCCCGGTCCGGACTTCGCGATCGTCGTACGCCGGTCGGTCGCGTCGGGCGTGCGCAGCGGGATGGCGGCCGCGCTCGGCGTCGGCGCCGGTGTGTTCGTCTGGGCGGTGTCGGCGGCGATCGGGGTCGCGGCGCTGCTGGAGGCGTCCGCTGTCGCGTTCACGGTCGTCAAGGTCGTCGGGGCGGCGTACCTGCTCTATCTCGGCGTTCGCGCCCTGCGGTCAGCGTCCCGGCGCGACGAGTCGAGCGGCCCGGCAGGCGACGGCGGCGGCACCGAGTCGATCTGGACGTCGTGCCGTCAGGGTCTGCTCTGCAACGTGCTGAACCCGAAGGCGGCGGCGTTCTTCGTCGCGTTGATGCCGCAGTTCGTCGGCGAGCGGTCGAACCTGGGATCGACCCTCGTGCTGGCCGGGATCGCCGCCGCGATCAGCATCGGGTGGTTCTCGATCCTGGCCAACCTGGTCGCCGCGTTGCGTCGCGCCTTCGCGCGTCCTGGCGTACGCCGGGTCGTCGATGCCATCACCGGCACGGCACTCGTCACACTCGGCATCCGGCTCGCCGTGACCACCCGTCCCTAGGGTGTGTCGCGTGGTCCCGGGCCGCGTAGCAGGTCGGGGCCGGGCGACACACCCTGTGCAGCGTGACCGGTTGGTCCGGTCGGATACGCTCGCGGCGTGTTGAGTTCGTCCGAGCCCGTACTGCTCGCGTCGTCCCTTATGCCGGGATGGCTCGACCCAGAAACGATGCTCGACGAGGCCGGCACCTGGGCGATGTGGGTCGCGATCGCGATCATCTTCTCCGAGTGCGCGTTGCTGCTCGGATTCTTCCTGCCCGGCGACACGCTGCTGTTCAGCCTCGGCATCTTCGTCAGCCAGGACATCGTCGACGAGCCGATCTGGCTGGTGTGCACGCTGCTGGCCGTCGCCGCGGTGGCCGGCAACCTGGTCGGCTACGAGATCGGCTACCGCGCCGGGCCACCGCTGCTGGAGCGACCCAACCGGCGGCTGCTGCGACCGGAGCACATCCGGCGTACTCATGAGTTCTTCGAGAAGTACGGGGCGCCGGCGATCATCCTGGCCCGTTTCGTCCCGATCGTGCGTACTCTGATCACCGTCACGGCGGGCGTCGCCGAGATGAACCGGCGGCACTACTTCCTCTACAGCGCGATCGGCGCGGTCGCGTGGGCCAGCGGCGTGACCCTGTCAGGCTATGCGCTGGGCAACGTCGACTTCGTCCGCGACCATGTGCAGCCGCATCTGGATCTGCTGCTGATCGGCGCGGTGATGATCGGCGTCCTGCCGGTGGCCTTCCACCTGTGGCGGGAGCGCCGCAAGATCCGGCGGGAGCGCCGCGAGAGCCAGACCACGCCGTAGCCTTCCGGGAGTCGTCAGTGGCTATTCGGGCTATCGCCCCACTGGTGGCTGACAACTCCCACGGGGTCAGAGGTCGAGCTCGTCCTTGCCGATCGCGAAGCGGTACGGGAGGCCGGTCGTGTCCTCGATGTTGCGCTTCGCGCCGGTGTCACGATCCACGATGACCGCGACCGCGACGACCTCGGCGCCGGCGTCACGTAGCGCCGCCACGGCCGCGAGGGCCGATCCGCCCGTGGTCGACGTGTCGTCGAGGGTCAGCACCCGTCGACCGGAGACATCCGGGCCTTCGATCCGGCGTCCCAGGCCGTGATGCTTCTCCGACTTGCGTACGACGAAGGCGTCGAGGGCCTGCCCACGCTTCGCGGCGGCATGCAGCATCGCGGTCGCGACCGGGTCGGCGCCCAGGGTGAGTCCGCCGACGGCGTCGAATTCGAGATCGCTGGTGAGGTCCAGCATCACCTCGCCGATCAGCGGAGCTGCCGCTCCGTCCAGGCTGACCCGGCGCAGGTCGACGTAGTAGTCGGCTTCGCGGCCCGACGTCAACGTCACCCGCTCGCGCACGATTGCCTTGGTCTTGATCTGCTGCATCAGCTCGTCACGGGCACCCATGGGCGGCACTCTACGGCCCGCGTCGAGACGTCCCGCGCCACTGGGGGTAGCCGAATTGCGAGACACGCCCGCGTGTCTTCGCGAAATGGCTACCGCCAGTGGGCCGGATGCCGATGCCGCCCGCGTACAGTCGCCGGGCATGAAGCAGCTCGCCCAGCGCGTCAGTGGACTCGGTACGACGATCTTCGCGGAGATGTCGGCGTTGGCGGTACGAGTCGGCGCCGTCAACCTCGGCCAAGGCTTCCCCGACACGGACGGACCCGAGTCGGTGAGCGAGGCAGCTGTCGCCGCGATCCGCAACGGCCGCAACCAGTACGCGCCGGGTATCGGCATCCCCGAGCTGCGCGCCGCCGTCGCCGAGCATCAGCGCCGCTTCTACGGCCTGGGGGTCGATCCCGATCGCGAGGTCGTGATCACCACGGGTGCGACCGAGGCGGTGGCCGCCGCACTCCTCGGCCTGGTCGACCCCGGCGACGAGGTCATCGCACTGGAGCCGTACTACGACTCCTATGTCGCCGGCATCCAGATGGCCGCCGGGGTTCGCCGACCGATCACCCTGCGTCCGCCGGACTTCCGGCTCGACCTGGACGAGCTGCGCCGTGCGGTCACGCCGCGGACCCGCCTCGTACTGCTCAACAGCCCGCACAACCCGACCGGCTCGGTTCTCAATCGCGAGGAGCTCGAGGCCGTCGCCGCGATCGCCATCGAGCACGACCTCGTGGTCGTGACCGACGAGGTCTACGAACACCTGACCTTCGACGGCGCCGAGCACATCCCGATCGCAACCCTGCCGGGCATGTGGGACCGAACCGTGACGATCTCGTCCGGCGGCAAGACGTTCTCGTTCACGGGGTGGAAGGTCGGCTGGGCCACCGGGCCGGCGCCGCTCGTGACGGCGGTCAACGCTGCCAAGCAGTTCCTCACCTACACGTCCGGGGCGCCGCTGCAGCCGGCGATCGCCGGAGCGCTCGCCCTCGGCGACGACTTCTACACCAACGTCGCGCGGCAGCTGCAGGCCCGGCGCGACCAGCTCTGCGACGGCCTGACCGCACTCGGCTTCGACGTGTTCCGCCCGCAGGCCACCTACTTCGCCACCACGGACGTCCGGCCGATGGGCTACGACGACGGTGTCGAGTTCTGCCGAGCCCTTCCCGAGCGCGCCGGCGTCGTCGCGATCCCCCACCAGGTCTTCTACGACGACGTCGACGCCGGCCGCCCCCTCGTCCGCTGGGCCTTCTCCAAGACAGAATCCACCATCACCGAAGCCCTCTCGCGACTAACCCACGCCTTCACCTAAACGACCCCGAGCCAGCCCGGCTACACCGCGCCGAGCTCAGAACCAGCACGAAGCGGGGCCGAGGTCGTGCGTATGTCGCCCGAGCGTCGTGGATGGGCCTGGCCGCCGAGCGAGGCACGAGCGAGGCTGGTTGACCGAGGGG
>JALDXR010000386.1:0-4224 GCA_032154865.1 Nocardioidaceae bacterium | reverse complement strand
CGGACAGCCACCATGAGCGCCGGTGCGCCGTCACCCGCGTCGAACACCGTGATCCGGCCGGTCGCGTCCGGGTAGTCGTCGCCGAGACAGTGCCGCAGGGCGGTGCGTACTCGCTCCGGATCGAGATCGGCGTCGAACAGCTCCCTGGTCGCCGCCCCGAGCCGGTCCAGGTGCAACGCGAGCCCGCGTACGGCTCGGTCCCGGATCTGCATCGTCGAGTAGTGCCCGTAGTTGACCATCGCCGCCGACGCGAGCCGGTCCGACGTGGCGGGTGCGCCGTCGATCTCCACCCGGGCGTACGTCACGGCCGCAAGCGTAGTTCGGCCCCGGACCGCTTAGGGTTGGCCCGTGGGCATGGTGATGGCGGTGTCGTTCACCCGATACGGCCGCCTGCACTACCTCGACCCGGGTGATCTGACCCCGGAGATCGGCGACAAGGTCCTCGTGCCCACCGACGACGGGCCGGAGGTCGCCGAATGCGTCTGGCCGCCGCAATGGATCAGCGAGGACGTCGACGGCCTGCCGCGATGCGAGGGACTGGCCACCGACGACGATCTGGCCCGCGATGAGGCCAACCGGGCGACCCGCGCCAAAGCCAAGCAGACCGCGAAGCGACTCATCCGGGAGCACGGGCTGCCGATGAAGGTGGTCGGCGTCGACTACACCGAGCGCCGGCCCGACATCGACCGGCTCGTCACGATCTACTTCAGCGCTCCGCATCGGGTCGACTTCCGGGCACTCGTACGCGACCTGGCGTCGGCCCTGCGAGCCCGCATCGACCTGCGGCAACTCGGCGATCGCGACGAGGCCCGCGTCCAGGGTGGGATCGGGCCCTGCGGACGGGAGCTGTGCTGCGCCACGTTCCTCCGCGACTTCGAGCCGGTCACGGTCCGGATGGCGAAGGACCAGGATCTGACCGTCAACCCGTTGCGGATCTCCGGAGCGTGTGGGCGCCTGATGTGCTGCCTCAAGTACGAGCATCCGCTCTACGCCGAGTTCGCCCGCACCGCACCGGCCGTCGGCGAACAGGTGGACTCGCCCGAGGGCAGTGGCACCGTCGTCGGTCACAGTGTCCCGTCGGACAGTGTCGTGGTGCGGCTGACCGCCTCGGGGCGTACGTGCCAGTGCACACGTGCCTCGGTGTGTGGATCCCGCCAGGCGTACGAGGAACGGCACGTCAAGCCGGGCCGGGACGAGCAGGAGAGCGCGACGTGACAAGGGGGCGGCGGCGAAGGGGGCTCGCCGTGCTAGCCGTGGTCGCAGTGTTGGCGACCGGCTGTGCCGGGGACGACGATCCGGAGGCCGACGATCCGACGCCGGAGCCCACAGCCGCGACCGAGCAGCCGTCGCCGGCGCCAGACTCGGATCGCTCCAACGTCGCGGCCTATCACGACCAGACCATCGACTGGTCGGATTGCGGCGAATACCAGTGCGGCAGCGTCGAGGTGCCGATGGACTACGCCGACCCGTCCGGCGCCACGGTCGAGATCCAGCTCAAGCGCGCCCCGGCCGAGTCGAAGGATCCGATCGGGACGATGTTCGTCAACCCGGGTGGGCCCGGGGCCTCCGGGGTCGACTATCTCGAGTCCTTCGCGCCGCAGATGTCCGACGAGGTCCTCGACAACTACGACATCATCGGCTTCGACCCGAGGGGAGTCGCCGAGAGCGATCCACTGGTGTGTCTCGACGATGCCGAGCTCGACGAGCTGGTCGCCTACGATCCCGACCCCGACACGCCGGACGAGGTCACCAAGGCGACGGAGCTGGCGCGCGGACTGGGCGAAGCGTGTGCCGATGCCGGGGAGCTGTCGGCACACATGTCGACCGAGGAAGTGGCCCGTGACCTCGACATCCTCCGCGCCGTCGTCGGCGACAGGAAGCTGACCTACTACGGCGCCTCCTACGGCACGTACATCGGGGCGACGTACGCCGAGCTGTTCCCGGATCGCGTCGGGCGTGTCGTACTCGACGGCGCGATCGACCCGGCCCTGTCCTCGGTCGAGCTCAACCTTCAGCAGGTGGCTGGCTTCCAGACCGCGGTCGAGGCGTACATCGACGACTGCGTCGGCAGCGGCGCGTGTCCGCTCGGGTCGGATCCGGACACGGCGATGGACCGGCTCATCGAGTTCCTCGACGGACTCGACCAGGAGCCGCTGGAGACCAACGATCCGGAGCGGCCACTCACCCAGTCACTCGGGTTCTACGGCGTCGCGCTGCCGCTCTACAGCCAGGATCTCTGGCCGTATCTGACGCAGGGACTGTCCGACGCGCTGGAAGACGGCGACGGCTCGGTGCTGCTGGGCTTCGCCGACACCTATCTCAGTCGTACGCCGAACGGCTACAGCGACAACTCCGCCCAGGTCATCTCCGCCGTCAACTGCCTCGATCACCCGGTGGACCTGACCACTGAGCTGATCGAGCAGTCCGAGTCGCGCTACGAGCAGGCGTCGCCGGTGTTCGGCCGGATCTTCGCCTGGTCGATGCTCACCTGCTCCCAGTGGCCGATCCAGCCGGAGCAGTCCGCCCCCGAGATCGACGGCGCCGGAGCGGCTCCGATCGTCGTGGTCGGGTCCACCCGCGCTCCGGCGACGCCGTACCGGTGGGCCGCGGCGCTGGCCGGCGAGCTGCAGTCGGGCGTCCTGGTGAGCCGCGACGGCGACGGGCACACCGGCTACCACATGGGCAACGCCTGCGTCGACGACGCGATCGACGCCTACTTCGTCCAGGGCACGGTGCCCGACGACGGGCTGTCCTGCTGAGCCGCGCCGCCGCGGCTCGGGCGGGCAACAAATCGCCTGCGCCGTCGTGGCGGATCGGATAGCGTCCGGCAATGACTCGCGACCGCCCTGACCTCGAGGCGTGGACCTCGCATCTGACCGAGCCGTTCCGGGCTCGTCCGGTCATCGTGGCGTTCAAGGTCCTCGCGGGCATGACCCACGACGTCGAGCGGCTCAAACAGTGGGGCGCCCGGCGGCCGCTGCTGGTGGCCCGTGGCACCGGGACCGGTCCGCTGCCGTCGCCGGACGACGCCGACATCTACCTGCTGCCACTGGAGCCGGCGCCGTCACTGAGCGAGGAGGTACGGGAGGTCGCCCGGCTCACCGCGTCGCCGCCGCCGGATCTCGTACGCCGGGTCGACGACTACGACCCCGATCGGCGCGCCGTGTGGTGGCTCGCACCGTTCGCGGGGCACGGGTCGTTGCTCGGCCGCGACGTCATGGGCGGTCGCCCCGACGAGTGGGCCCGGCTCGAGGACAAGCTGCTCTGCGACGAGATCTGGGACGCCGCCGGGGTCGCCCGGTCGCCGATGCGGATCGTCCCGGCGGCCTTCGACGAGCTGCTCGCCGCGACTCGGGCAGTGGGTAGCGAGGACGGGGCGGTCTGGTCCGGCGACGTTCGCGAGGGGCTCAACGGCGGTGGCGATTTCGTACGGTGGGTGCGCTCCGACGCCGACGCAGAGGCCATGACGGCGTACTTCGCCGCGCACTGCGACCAGGTCCGGATCATGCCGTTCCTCGAGGGAGTTCCGTGCAGCATCCATGGGTTCGTGCTCGCCGACGGCGTCGTGGCGATCCGCCCGGTGGAGTTGGTGATGCTTCGTGAGCCGTCGCGAAACCGGTTCGCCCTGGGCGGCATGTCGACCTGGTGGGATCCGAGCGAAGCCGACCGCGAGGCGATGCGCGAGATGGCCCGGCGGGTCGGCGAGATCCTTCTCGACCGGGTCGGCTACCGAGGCGGCTTCGGCATCGACGGCGTGCTGACCCGGGACGGATTCCGGCCCACCGAGCTCAATCCCCGGTTCACCGGCGGCCTGACCACCCTGGCGAGAAGCATGCCTGAGGTTCCGCTCGAACTCCTCCAGATGAACGTCGTGGCCGGTCGCGACCCGGGCGTCGACGCGGAGACCCTCGAACGGCTCGTCGTCGACGCCGCCGACGGGTCCCGCTTCGCCAACGCCATGGGCATGTGCGACCGGGCCTGGGAGGGCGAGACCGACGAGGTCGACGTGTCGTGGCAGGACGGCGGGTTCACCGTGGCCTCGGATCCACTGGCCCGAGTCGGGTCGATGGCGGCGGGGCCGGCCGTGACGTCCGGCACCTTCGTACGCTTCACGCCCTCGGACGACCTGATGCGGCCCGGCATGCGACTGGCGCCGCTGCACATCAAGGCGCTGCGGTTCGCCGATCAGCACTGGGATCGCGACTTCGGCGAGCTCGAGATGGC
>JALDXR010000385.1:0-4233 GCA_032154865.1 Nocardioidaceae bacterium | reverse complement strand
GACGCGGGGACGTCGCGGGATCCGGCTGACGGGTCGCGCGATCCGGCCGACGCGGGGACGTCTCGAACGTGAACCCGAGCCGGTCCGACGGCCTCTACCGCCCGGGCACCAGCCCGGTCCACCGGCTGCCCGCCCACGTCAAGGTCGTGGCCGTGCTCGGTTTCGTCATCGCGGTGGTCTCCACTCCGGGCCGGGCCGAGCTGGCCTTCCTCGCGTATGCCGCTGCACTCGTCGTGGTCACCGCCGTCGCCGGCATCGGGCCGCGCTTCGTCGCCCGTGGGCTGCTGATCGAGCTCCCGTTCGTCCTGTTCGCCGCGCTGTTGCCGTTCCTCGCGGGCGGCGAGCAGGTCACCGTGCTCGGCCTTTCGCTCAGCCGCGAGGGGCTGGCCGACGCCGGGACGCTGCTCGCCAAGGCGACACTCGGCGTGTGGACCTCGATGCTGCTCGCCGGCACGACGCGACCACAGGAGCTCGTCGCCGGACTGCAACGGCTCCGGCTGCCGCGGCTGCTGGTCGAGACCCTCTCGTTCATGGTCCGCTACCTCGACGTCGTCGCCGACGACCTGCGCCGGATGCGGATCGCCCGCGACTCCCGGGCGTTCAGTGCCCGCGGGCCACGACACTGGGGTGTGCTCGCGTCCACGGCCGGAGCGCTGTTCGTGCGTTCGTACGAGCGTGGCGAGCGGGTCCACCTGGCGATGCTGAGTCGTTGCTACACCGGCCGGCTGGTGCTGCACAACGATCGGCCGGCGACCCGATGGGAGTGGCTGACCGCGACGCTGCTGCCAGCGATCGGAGCCGCCGTCGCCGTCACGGCCTGGGTGGCGACGTGACCGGCCGGTGTGGTGCGTCCGGGCGCAAAACCATGGAGGGGACGCAATGACAGCGCCGGCGCTGGAGGTACGTGAGGTCGCCTACGCCTACCCGGACGGTCGACAGGTGCTCTACGGCGTCAGCCTGACCGTCCAGCAAGGCGAACGGGTGGCGCTGCTCGGGCCCAACGGCGCCGGCAAGACGACCCTGGTGCTGCACCTCAACGGCATCCTGATGCCGGGCCACGGCGCGGTCAGCGTCGGCGGTCTGCCCGTGGAGCAGGACAACCTGCTCGAGATCCGGCGCCGAGTCGGAGTCGTCTTCCAGGACCCGGACGACCAGCTCTTCATGCCGACCGTCGCCGAGGACGTCGCGTTCGGCCCGACCAACCTGGGTCTGAGTCGTGAGGCGGTGGCCGAACGCGTGTCCGAGGCATTGGCGGCAGTCGGTCTCGCTGCCGAGGCCGATCGTCCGCCGCACCATCTCTCCTTCGGTCAGCGCCGCCGCGTGGCAGTCGCGACGGTGTTGGCGATGCGGCCGGAGATCCTGGTCCTTGACGAGCCGACGAGCAATCTCGACCCGGCGAGCCGTCGAGAGTTGGCCGAGATCCTCGAACGGTTGTCGTTGCCGACGCTGATGGTGACCCACGACCTGCCGTACGCGTGGCAGCTGTGTCCCCGGTCCGTACTGCTCGACGACGGCGTCGTCGTCGCCGATCGACCGACGGCGGAGCTGCTGGCCGACGAGGAGTTGCTGCGGTCGCACCGGTTGGAGCTGCCGTACGGCTTCGACCCTCGGGTGCAGCCGGCTACGCCGTAGCTGGCTTCGACGCGCGTACGGCGCCGGTGTCGACTCCGACGGTTCCCCGCAGGATCACCTCGGCGATGAGCTCGGGATTGTCGCCCATCGGCACGTGACCGCAGCCGGGGAGTGCGATGTGCTCCGCCTTCGGCAGTCGCCGTCGGGCCACAGCGGCCTGGCGAGGCAGGAGCACGTGATCGCGCTCCCCCCAGGCGATCGTGGTCGGCACCCTCGGTGCGGCATGGCAGTGGTAGGTCTTCCCGGCGGCTGCCGTGGGCCGGAACGCGATGGAGTCCCGCATCGCCCGCGCGTCACCGAGGAAGCGTTGCTCGTCGATCCGGTCCGGCCGCGAGTAGATCGTTCGAAGCGGCTCGCCACGCAGTCGCGGGTGCGTCGCGATTCGACGCAGCACCGCATCCGGGATCCAGGCCGACATCCGCAGCGAGCTCAGCAAGGCGACGGCGTAGCGCCGTTCGGCCTTGGTCCAGAACCCGGCGGGTGCGAGGCCGACGACGCTGCGCGCCATGCCGGCGGCGCCGAGCTCGAGGGCGATGGCACCACCGAGCGAGTTGCCGACGATGTGTGGCGTGTCGATGCCCAGGTCGTCGAGGAGGCCGCCGAAGTTGGCGATGGTCGTGCGCATGTCATAACGCATGCCGGCGGGCAATCCGGGCGACTCTCCGCAGCCCGGCAGGTCGATCGCGATGACCTCGCACTTCTCGGCGAGCAGCGGGATGACCGGGTCCCACGCCTGGCGGCGATGCCCGATGCCGTGGATCAACAACAGGGGCTCGCCCGCACCAGCACGTGCATAGCGAATGTCCAGGCCCATGGCCGCACCTCCGAGTTGGTGGCCCTGCGGGAATGACCGTGACAGTCATGGTGTCACATTGCCGGTCCGGGGCCGGGCCGGGTCGCACCCGCCGCCGGACCCCCATCGTCGGCTAGTCGAGCAGCAGCTTCTCGATCGGTACGTCAGCCTCGTCCGCCGGCCGGGAGACGAACAACTCGGCGTGGTAGTAGCCGGTGTCCTCCTTGTCGGTAGCCGAGAGCCCGAGGGCGTCGATGCGTTTGAGCGCCGCCTGGGCTTCCTCGTCGTCGGCGAACCGGCGCTGCCGGAAGGTCCGGTCCGGCACTCGCTCGGTGACCAGGCCGAATCGGGTGAGCGCCTCGGCGATCGGCTCGTAGGACACCTCGCGCAAGACGAGGGCCACCACCCAGGGCGGTCGGGCCGCGGCGGACACGACGCGCTCGAACGTGCGGTAGGTGATGTAGCCGACGCCACCGCACACGGTGATCATCGTGGCGTCCTCCACCGCCTCGCGAAGCACGGCACTGGGCTCGGCGGTCTCGAGATCCTCCGCGAACCCGGCGTCGAGCTGCCCGACGGCGCAGGCGTACGCGATCGCCGGGGCCGACTGGTCGAGGCCGACCACCAGTGGCCCGTCGGCCAGCCGGTGCGAGGCGAAGTAGGCCCGATCGTGCGCGATCAGCTCGGTCAGCGAATCGGTCGCGACCTCGGTCGCGTAGTGCTGGTAAAGATCCTCGAGCGTCAGGTCGTGGGCGAACAGAGCCGCGTTGACGCCGTACGAGCAGCACAGGTCGACGATCGTCTCGGGCCCGGATCGTTGTCGTAACAAGGAGCGGACGACCTGCTGCGCGTGGTGCGGGATCTGGTACTCCAGCGGGCGCAGCGCCGCGTAATAGGCGCGGGGATCGGCTCCGGTGTAAATATCATCGAAACAGGCCTTACCGGCCAGCGCATCGTCTTCGGTGGCGTCATGCGACGTCATCTGGTCCTCTCGGGGTATACCGGACAGGTTAGGGCATCGGCTCCACGAAGACCGCAGCCGCCTGTTGGTGGGCCAGCTGGACCGGGCCGCCAGGGGCCTCGATCCGGGCGCCGTCGGGATGCGGCGACGCGAGCACCTCGACCCCGGGGAAGCAGCCGACCTCTGCCAGGCGCGGCAGTTGCTCGGCATCGTCTTGCAGCAGCTCACCGATGCGGATCAGTCGCACCGCCCGCGGGCGGGACCGGACCGCCTCGGCGAGCGAGACCGCGTGCTGCGAGGCGGCCGGTGGGCTGGTTTCGGCCGACCGGGGAATCGTTCCGCCGTACGGCGATGTGACCCGGTCGCGAAGGCGCTGCGACATCTTCGCGACCACGATGTCGCCGGCGACCTGCTCCCACCGGCAGGCTTCGGTATGGACGTCGGCCCAGGCGACGCCGAGCACCTGGGCGAGAAATGCCTCGATCGTGCGATGGCGCCGCACGGCTGACGTGGCCCGCTCCCGACCGGTCGAGGTCAGAGCCCAGCCAAGCGGGGTCGATCGCAGTAGTCCGGCATCGGCCGCGGTACGAGCGGTCGCGCCGACGGCCGAGTCGTGCAGCCGGGCCTGAAGCTGCGGCTCACTGGCCGGCACGCGATCCTCGCCACAGTCGGCGACGACACGTAGCAACGTGTCGACCTTGGCTTCCACGCTCACGCCGATCACAGTCTCCGCCGGATGGGACATACCGTCGTCAAGGCCAACTTAGCCTCGATCTGTGGACCCCCGCCGTGCTGCGCACGCCTCGGCGGGCGCCTCGCTGCGTTGTCGTCACTCGACGCACTATCC
>JALDXR010000384.1:0-4246 GCA_032154865.1 Nocardioidaceae bacterium | reverse complement strand
CGGGTCAGCTCGATGTGCTGGCGCTGGTCCTCGCCGACCGGCACCCGATGGGTCTGGTAGAGCAGGATGTCGGCGGCCTGCAGGATCGGGTACGTGAACAGCCCGACGGTCGCCCGGTCGGTGCCGCCGCGAGCCGACTTGTCCTTGAACTGCGTCATCCGGCTGGCCTCGCCGAACCCGGTCAGGCAACCCAGCACCCAGGCGAGCTGGGCGTGCTCGGGCACCTGGCTCTGAACGAACAGGGTGGACCGCTCGGGGTCGATGCCGGCGGCGAGCAGTTGGGCGGCCGATCGGAGGGTGCGCTCTCGCAGCTCCTTCGGGTCGTAGTCGACCGTGATCGCGTGCAGGTCGACGATGCAGTAGAACGCGTCGTGGTCCTCCTGCAGACCCACCCACTGGCGCAGCGCACCGAGGTAGTTGCCGAAGTGGAAGGAGTCGGCGGTCGGCTGGATGCCCGACAGCACGCGCGGCAGTGTCGACATGCGGCGCATTCTGCCAGCGCGCCGGCGCCCGCCCACTGAGGGTAGGCATATTGCGAGACACGCCGGCGTGTTTCGCAATCTGGCTACCGCCAGCGGAGCGGTCAGCCGGACTGCGCCGCCGGCCCCGGGTCGGCGTCGGAGTCGACGTCGGCCGACTCGACCTGCTGCAGGGTCACCTCGGGCCGGATGCTGACCCGCACCCGTGACACGCGCCGGCCGTCGACTCCCACCACGGTCAGCAGGTGACCGTCGAAGGCAGCCGACTCACCGATCTCGGGGACGTGGCCGAGCCGCGCCACGATGTAGCCCGCGACCGTCTCGTAGGGCCCGTCGGGCAACTCCAACCCGGTCACGTCGCGGAAGTCGTCGAGGTTCAGCAGGCCCTCGACCTCCATGTCGCCGCTCACGAGCCGAAGCACATGGCGCTCGTCGACGTCGTACTCGTCGCGAATGTCACCGACGAGCTACTCGACGAGGTCCTCGAGGGTCACGATGCCGTCGGTGCCGCCGTACTCGTCGGCGACGATCGCGAGGTGCACCCCTTCCCGGCGCATGTCGGTCAGCGCGGCGAGCACCTCGCGGGTGCCCGGGATCTGCAGCGTGTCCCGGGCCAGGTCGCCGACCCGGAGAGATCGGCCGTTGAGCTCGGGGTCGAACAGGTCCCGGACATGGATGAACCCGACGATGTCGTCGGCCGAGGACCGGATCACCGGGTAGCGCGAGTGCGGCCGCTCGGCGGCGAACTTCAGCGCCTTGAACACCGGCACCGACGCGTCGAGGAAGTCGACCTCGGTCCGCGGGATCATCACCTCGCGGATTTGGTGGTCACCGGCGGCGAACACGTCCTCGACGATCTGGCGCTCCTCGTCGCTGAGCGTCTCGTGGCTGGAGACGAGATGCCTCAGCTCCTCGTCGCTGATCTCCTCGCGGGCGGCGCCGGGGTCGCCGCCGAGCGCGCGCACGGCGAGGTCGGTCGACTTCGACAGCAGCCAGATGACCGGCGTCGACAGCCGGGCCATCCGGTCGATCGCCGGTCCGAACGCCAGCGCGACTCCGACGCTGCGCTGCAGCGCGATGCGCTTGGCGGTGAGCTCCGACAGGACGATCGAGAAGTACGCGATGACCAGCGTGATGGCGACCAGGGCGATCACGTCGGACGCGCCGTCCGGAAGGCCGAGGTCGACCAGCACCGGCGCGAAGTCGTCGGCGATCGTCGCAGCGCCGAACGCGGCCGACAGGAACCCGCAGAGCGTGACGCCGATCTGCACGGCGGACAGGAACCGGTTCGGGTCCTCGGCCAGTCGGGCCACCGCGCGGCCGCGCTTGCCCCGCTTGGCGAGCGCCTTGATCTGGCCCTCGCGGAGGGACACCAACGCGATCTCCGCCGCGGCGAAGGCGCCACCGAGCAGGACGAAGAACGCCACCAGGCAGATGTTGAGGATGGTGCTGTTCACCGGCGTAGACACCCCGAGTCATCGGCGGGAGCAACCGGCCACGGTCTCCAAGGGCCGTCGTCCATGCGGACCAGGGTAGTGCCTGCCGACCGGGTCAGCGGAAGGCCGCGTGGCCGGTCAATGCCTCGCCGACGACCAGGGTGTGCATCTCCACCGTGCCTTCGTAGGTCAGCACCGACTCGAGGTTGTTCATGTGCCGAATGACCGGGTATTCGAGCGATATGCCATTGGCGCCGAGGATGGTCCGGGCGGCCCGGCAGATGTCGAGCGCCTCGCGGACGTTGTTGAGCTTGCCGAGGCTGACCTGGTCGGGCCGGAGCTTCCCGGCGTCCTTGCGGCGGCCGAGATGCAGGGCGAGCAGCAACCCCTTGACGTACTCGAGCGACATGTCGGCGAGCTTGCGCTGGGTCAGCTGATACGCCGCGATCGGCCGGCCGAACTGCTCCCGCTCCTTCGCGTACGACAATGCCGCGGCGAGCGACGACCGAGCGGCGCCGAGCGAGCCCCAGACGATGCCGTAGCGCGCCTCGTTGAGGCACGACAGCGGACCCTTGAGGCCGCGTACGTCGGGCAGCATCGCCGCGTCGGGCAGCCGTACGCCGTCGAGCACGAGCTCACTGGTCACCGATGCCCGCAACGACATCTTGTGGCGGATGTTCGGGGCCGAGAAGCCGGCGCTGTCGGTCGGGACGACGAACCCGCGAATGCCGTCGTCGGTCTGGGCCCACACCACCGCGACGTCGGCCACCGAGCCGTTGGTGATCCACATCTTGCGACCGTCGAGGACCCAGTCCGACCCGTCCCGACGAGCTCGGGTGCGCATGCTCGCGGGGTCGGAGCCGGCGTCCGGTTCAGTGAGCCCGAAGCAGCCGATCAGGTCGCCGGCGGCCATGCCGGGCAACCAGCGCTGCTTCTGCTCCTCGCTGCCGAAGCGCCAGATGGCATACATCGCGAGCGAGCCCTGGACCGAGACCAGCGACCGGATCCCTGAGTCGCTCGCTTCGAGCTCGAGGCAGGCCAGGCCGTAGTCGACGGCGCTCATGCCGGCGCAGCCGTAGCCCTCCAGGTGCATGCCGAGCAGCCCGAGGGCGCCGAACTCCTTCGTGAGTCCGCGGACGTCGGGCAGTTCGCCGGCCTCGAACCACTCGGCGACGTACGGGTCGACATGCTCCGCGCACAGCGCCCGGACCGAGTCGCGTACCGCCCGCTCCTCGGCGGTCAGCTCGTCGTCGATGCCGGCGAGATCGAGCGGATCCGGGCCGGCTGGTCGCGATGTGGCGGTCATGGTCTCCCTCGTCTCGATCAGTTTCATTGTGTCGCGTCGACCCGCGGGCACCACGCTGTGGTGGGCCGCACCCCTCGTTCGACCGGCGCCGTGGCATGGCGGCAGACTGAACAGCCGGGCCACCATGACGGCCGAAGGAGGCATCGCGGTGCAGGTGCGCGAACACGACAGCGGCGATTCCGGCGCTCCGGCGCGGCCCCGGGAGTTCGGGCGGGCCTGGTCGGCGGAGATAGGCACGGCGGTCGACGCCTACCTGCGGCACTTCGACCAGGTCGGTATCGGGACGGCGCCGGCGCGGGCGACCGGTGCAGCTGCCCACAAGGCGCTGGCCGACTGGAGCCCCGCCCTGGCCGCCGAGCTGGAGCAGATCGCCGTCGGCGCCGACCTTCCGCTCGCTGACGTCGCCGTGCTGAACGCGCGTACGGAGATCCTCGCCACCACGCCGTCGGTCGACGGGGAGTGCTCCGTCGCGGTCCGCGTCGGGCCGGCGCCGGTCGCCTTCCAGACCTGGGACTGGAGCGCCGATCTCACACCGGCGGCGACGGTGTGGCACTACCGAACCGACGCCGGTCGGCGAGTGTCGACGTTCACCGAGCCGGGCATGCTCGCGAAGATCGGGGTCAACGACGCCGGCCTCGGCGTGCTGTTCAATATCCTGCATCACCAATCCGACGGCAGCGGGCCGGGCGTACCCGTCCACGCGATCGCCCGTCGCATCCTCGACGAGGCAGCGACCGTCGACGAAGCGGCCGACCTCGCCCGCTCGGCTCCGGCGTCGGGCTCATCCGCGATCACCGTCGTGACCCGGCCACCCGACGCCGACGCGGTCACACTCGAGGTCACGCCGGTCGGCGTGGGGGTCGTACGCCGCCGCGACGACGGCTGGCTGCTGCACACCAACCACGTACTCGATCCGGAGTATGCGGGCGGCGACGCCGCGCCATCAACCAGCACGACGACGGCGCGGCGAGTGTCGAGCGCCAGCACGGGATCGTCGGGGACCTCGCGGAGCATGACGGCAATGG